>NZ_NCJB01000289.1:0-2952 GCF_002282275.1 Polynucleobacter sp. 39-46-10
GGCGTGCTGAGCGATCGATTGTGCGTTTGGGTTGGGAGGAGCCTCTGTACGATGCTCCGCGTCAATACGTCAATCGCTTGTCTGATCTCTTGTTTGTGCTGGCGCGTGTACTCAATCGTGCAGCGGGTGGCCAAGACGTTCTTTGGAAGCACGAAAAAAAAGAGACTAAATAAATTAGTCTCTTTTGACGAAATAAAACGAAGTAGTTTATTTCTTTGCTTTTCTGCGATTTTTCACAGCTAAAGCTAAGCGTTGCAATACATTGACTGAATCTTCCCAGTTAATGCAGGCATCAGTAATACTCTTGCCATATTCCAACTTATTTGGGTCATCTTTACCTGGCGTGAATTTTTGTGCACCATCATTTAGGTGACTTTCAATCATTACGCCGAAAATTTGATTTGAGCCGGATTCAATTTGCTCGGCAATATTTTCTGCCACCACAATTTGACGCTCATGTTTTTTGCTGGAGTTCGCATGCGACAAGTCAACCATTAAACTAGCTGGAAGCTTTGCTGCTGCAAGCTCTGAGCAGGCCGCTTGTACATACTGCGCTTCATAGTTTGGCTCTTTACCACCACGCAAAATAACGTGACAGTCTTTATTGCCTTTAGTCTCCACAATAGAAACCTGACCATTCTTATGCACTGATAAGAAGTGGTGTGGACGGCTAGCCGCTTGAATCGCATCGGTAGCAATCTTAATGTTTCCGTCGGTACCATTCTTGAATCCGATTGGTGCAGAGAGGCCTGAGGCGAGTTCGCGGTGAACTTGACTCTCAGTGGTGCGTGCTCCGATAGCGCCCCAAGAAATCAAGTCAGCAATATATTGCGGAGAAATCACATCCAAGAATTCGCTTCCAGCTGGCATACCAAGACGATTAATTTCCATCAACACTTGGCGGGCAATACGCAAACCTTCTTCAATACGATAGCTCTCATCTAAGTACGGATCATTAATCAAACCTTTCCAACCCACAGTTGTGCGTGGCTTTTCAAAATAGACGCGCATCACAATTTCGAGTTCACCGGAAAAACGATCGCGCTCTGCGAGTAATCGCTGACAGTACTCAACAGCAGCGCGAGGATCGTGGATTGAGCAAGGTCCGATGATGACGAGTAGGCGATCATCTTTCCCATGAATGATGTCGCGAATCTTTTTACGCGTTTTGCTAATCAATGCCTCAGTTGGCGTTCCCGAGATCGGGAAGAAGCGAATCAAATGCTCTGGCGGTGGCAGAACAGTAATGTTATGAATGCGTTGATCATCTGTGTCTGACGTTTTGTCGACGGCAGCGTACCAGTTTGTGGGATTAGTGTTTTGTTGGCTCATACGACTATTTTAAGCCGTATTAAGCAGTTCCTCCGACAGTCAGGCTGTCAATACGTAAAGTTGGCTGTCCAACGCCCACGGGGACGCTCTGACCTTCTTTGCCGCAAACCCCGATACCGCCATCTAATTTCAGGTCATTTCCGATCATGGAGACCTGTTTTAGGGACTCTGGTCCGCTCCCAATAATGGTTGCACCTTTGACTGGATATTGAATTTTGCCGTTTTCTACCCAATAGGCTTCTGAGGCTGAAAACACGAATTTTCCACTCGTAATGTCGACTTGGCCGCCCCCGAAGTTCACCGCGTAAAGGCCGCGTTTAATACTGGCTACGATTTCTTGGGGATCGTCTTTGCCAGCCATCATGTAGGTATTGGTCATACGAGGCATGGGTAGGGAGGCAAAACTCTCCCGTCGTCCATTTCCGGTGAGAGGCATATTCATGAGTCGGGCATTCAAACTATCCTGAATGTAGCCCTTCAAGATACCGTCTTCAATCAGCGTGGTGCACTGGGTCGGTGTGCCTTCATCATCGATATTGAGTGAGCCACGACGACCAGAAAGTGTCCCATCGTCTACTACAGTGACCCCTTTAGCGGCAACGCGCTGTCCAATGCAGCCAGCAAAAGCAGAAGAGCCTTTTCGATTAAAGTCACCTTCTAGTCCATGACCTACCGCTTCGTGCAATAACACTCCAGGCCATCCTGGCCCCATGACTACTGTCATTGGACCCGCGGGGGCTGGGCGAGAGTCTAGATTAATCAGGGCGCCATCCACAGCTTCATCAACATATTGATTAATCAGCTCTGTATTGAAGTAGTGATAATCATGACGAGCACCGCCACCAGAAGACCCAGATTCGCGACGACCATTTTGTTCGGCTATCACATGTACTGATACCCGTACCAGTGGACGTACGTCAGCAGCTAATAAGCCATCAGCACGAACTACGAGCACCACATCGAACTCGCCGGCTAGACTAGCCATGACCTGAATGATGCGTGGGTCTCGCGCTTTTGCACGACGCTCAATGCCTTCAAGTAAAGCAATCTTTTCTTGTGGCGCGAGTGAGTCTAGGGGGTTTAAGTCTGAGTAGAGCTCGTTAGAGATTGGTGTAAATATTTTGCTTGCAACAGCGCGAGTGCCTCCTTGGGGTCCAATCACGCGAGTGGATTTGGCTGCCTTGTTGAGAGCTTCTAGATTTATTTCATCGGAGTAAGCAAAGGCAGTTTTATCTCCGTAAATTGCACGCACTCCCACACCTTGATCAATACTGAAGCTGCCAGATTTCACGATACCTTCTTCAAGGCTCCAACTCTCGTTACGAGTGTGCTGGAAGTAAAGGTCAGCATCATCCAGCTGATGTGTAAACATGTCGCCAAAGGTGCGATGTAAATCTTGCTCAGAGAGGCCAGTTGGTTCCAGCAGAATAGACTTCGCTAATTTAAGAAGGTCGGCCTGCTTCTTGGGCTTGGTCCAATCACTTGGAAATAATGCTTCTGGTGCTCTCATCTTGATTTTGTTGAACTTTCTGTATTAAAGCTTGCGGTGTTTTAGTGCCGGTAGCTTAGAGCGTACCTCTTTTAATTTATCTTTGCTGAGTTTGCCCTGAATAAAACCTT
>NZ_NCJB01000290.1:0-2942 GCF_002282275.1 Polynucleobacter sp. 39-46-10
TCTTGCGCATCATCGAAGTGTGAGATGAAGCCCACTGGCTTATTGAGAATGACAGTAATTCGGGAGGCCTGCTGTGCTTTAGCTCCAGATTGCAACTCAATTTTCTGATGACGAAAAGCGCGAGAGCCTAGCTCATTAACAACCTCGCCATCTACGGTTACTAGGCCTTGCTCAATATAAGAGTCGGCCTCGCGACGGGAGCATAGACCTAGCTCAGAGAGTAACTTGGAGACACGAATTTTTTCTTCCATGGCTACATTATCCGGTAATTACTTTAATAAAGACCAGGATCTAAATATATGAATACATAAGAGGGCTTAATAGGGGCTACTCTCATTAAACGGCCTATTTTTAAAACGTTTATGTACCCAATAGTATTCAGCGGGCCTGAGCCTAATTTCTTGTTCAAAAATTTGGTTTAAGCGTGCGGTATCTGCTTCTGGATTCTCGGTTGGAAAATTTTCCAATGGTTTGCTGATAGAGCAAACATATCCAGCTTCATTATTTTTGAGAGTCGTAATCATCATGCAGACCTGTGCCCCAGTAATTTTAGCGAGACGGGATACAGCAGTAATGGTATTGGTTTGAATATTGAAGAAGGGAACAAAAGTAGAGTCTTTCAAGCCCAAGTCAATATCGGGTGCAATGATGATGAAGCTACCCTTGCGGATTTCTCTAATCAGCTCAATAGTGTTGCCCTGGCGATCAATCGAGTTTCCACCAAAGCGATTGCGCCACTCAATAATTTTTTTATTGAAGAAGGGGCTTTTCATTCTCTGGAAAAATCCAGAGGTACGAGGCCAGCCTTTATCTTTTGCAAGTGCGCTCAAAATAATGCTGCCTTCAATTCCAATGAAATGCATATTGACTAAGATGCGCGGTTGTCGATCATTTAAATCAACCTCTGATCGAACTTCAATCATGTCGGCAAGCTGTTCTTTACTTCCAAGCCAAATAATACTTTTCTCTACTAAGCTGCGACCAAGTAGTCTCCAATGTTTTTTCCTGAGCAGATCAATTTCCTGTGCGCTAAGCTCAGGAAAACAGAGTTCTAAATTTTTCTGAACTACGCGATTTCGATCGCTAGGAATATGCGCTGCCAAATAACCTAAGCCATAGCCGATAGAGACAAGGGTCTTGTAAGGAAGCGATGCCAGAAACCTGAGGAGCGCTAGTCCTGAGTAGTTTGAAAAGTTTTTAAACAAAACTCAATTTAATTGGAATCGTAGCGAGACAAGGATGTGGCGTAACGCCTATGCATTTCTTCATCGGAGCTAATAGACATGCCTAAATCATTTACTAAGCCAGTCTCAAGACGATAAGCCCAGCCATGCACCGTGAGATCTTGTCCTCTGGACCATGCATCTTGAACAATGGTGGTTTCACAAACGTTGACAACTTGTTCAATCACATTTAATTCACATAAACGATCTTGACGTTTAGGGCTTGGAATGGCATCACCAAGATAGCGCTCATGCTTTTGATGTACGTCTTTCACATGACGCAACCAATTGTCAGCTAAGCCTACCCGCCTATCCGTCATTGCAGTATGCACACCAGAGCAGCCGTAATGCCCAACAACCAAAATGTGTTTGACCTTTAAAAGATCAATTGCAAACTGAATTACAGATAAACAATTGAGGTCGGTATGCACCACTACGTTAGCAACATTTCGATGAACGAATAATTCGCCTGGAAGAAGATTCACAATTTCATTAGCAGGTACGCGGCTATCTGAGCAGCCAATCCAAAGATATTCTGGCGCCTGCTGAGAAACGAGGCGCTTAAAGAAGTTGGAATCTTTGGCGACCATGGCTTCTGCCCACTCGCGATTATTAGAAAATAGCTGGTCTAAGGCGTTGGAGTTCTTCATAATCATGATTTGAGTTTAAAGTATTCTTATGATGCCCATTTGGTTAAAACAAACCCCCACTGGCATTGTTCTTAATTTGCATTGTCAGCCAGGTGCAAAGCTGACCAAGGTAGTTGGCCTTCATGATGGCTGTCTTAAGATATCTCTACAGGCCCCTGCACTTGAAAATAGGGCAAATGAGATGTTGTTATCTTGGCTTTCAAAGCAGTTGAGGGTGCCACAAAAGCAAATTCAACTCTTATCGGGGCAAAGTAGCCGCATTAAGAGGGTTGAGATCTGGGGTTCAATTACCCCAGAGCAAATTATTGAAGTGCTGAGTCCCTGATGCCTACCAAAATATCGCCCAAAGAATCCCTAATATCAGCACCCATTTTCCGATGTAATAAACGCTGCGGTGCTTGGCTTTTAGTTTTTTTGCTTGCGCCCTGAGGTGATAAAAATACTTAAAGAGAATGTTTACAAATCCAACTTTCTCGCCCTCAACGTTTTGGGAAGATGCGGCACTCATCACATGGCGCCCAAACCAGCGATTGAGTAATTGCACCAATTTAGTGTGAACTGGCCGCTCAACATCACAAAACAAGACAATACGTTGGTGATCGGTTTCGTTGGCTGCATAGTGGATATAGGTTTCATCAAACATCACTGGTTCGCCGTCTTTCCAAAAATAACGCTCCCCATCCACGTCAATAAAGCATTTGGGATCATTCGGGGTAACCAGGCCAATGTGATAGCGCAGCGAGCCCGCATAAGGGTCTCTGTGGCGAACCAGCGTTGCTCCTGGGGGTAGCGAAGCAAACATTGCCGCTTTGATTGAGGGTATGGATTTCAGGAGGGCGACAGTCTTTGGGCAATTTAGCTGCGCCGATGGCATTTCCTTGCCATACCAGTAGAGATGAAAGCGCTTCCAGCCCGTCCGAAAGAAGGAATTAAAGCCAATATCGTTATAGCCTGTGGCTGCTGCAATAGCACCATCTGCATTTAATGCAAGAGCCTCATCGCGGATGATCTGCCAATGATCTTGAAGCGGTTTCATTTCAGGAAAATCAGCAACTGGAATAAATGCCCC
>NZ_NCJB01000291.1:0-2940 GCF_002282275.1 Polynucleobacter sp. 39-46-10
GGTTTTGATGGCATCTGCAATAACTCGCTTGATGCAGTATCTGATCGTGACTTTGCGATTGAGTTCTGTGCTTTTGCTTCCATCTTGATGATGCACGTATCTCGCTTATCTGAAGAGCTTGTGCTTTGGCTCAGCCCACGCTTTGGCTTTATTGATTTACCAGATCGTTTCTGCACTGGAAGCTCCATCATGCCGCAGAAAAAGAATCCAGATGTACCAGAATTGGCGCGTGGTAAAACGGGTCGTGTATACGGCGACTTAATCTCTTTATTAACCTTGATGAAGAGTCAGCCACTGGCATACAACAAAGATAACCAGGAAGATAAAGAGCCTCTGTTTGATGCTGTTGATACCGTGCAAGATACATTGCGTATCTTCGCTGATATGGTCCCACATATTCAGGTGAAAGCAGATGTAATGAAGGCTGCCGCTGAAGAAGGTTTCGCCACTGCAACTGACTTAGCTGATTACTTGGTCAAAAAAGGTTTGGCTTTCCGCGATGCTCATGAGGCCGTAGCTCACGCTGTTAAAGCCTGCGTTGGTCGTAACTGCATGCTTACCGATCTCACTCTGTCTGAATTACGTTTTGCCTGCGGCTTAGATAATCGCCCTGAACTCATGGGTGATGATGTCTTTGCCCTCTTAACGGTAGATGGCTCTGTAAATTCTCGTCAACATGCTGGCGGTACTGCTCCAGCGCAAGTGCTTGCTGCAATTAAACGGGGTCGTGCAGATCTCTAAACTGCATGGGCTTTTGGGGAACGCTCTCAACAGGAATTGACCGTCTAAATCAATTCTTGGGCAAAGCAGCCAGCATCATGATCTTGCTGTCTTGCGTAATATCAGCTCTCAATGCACTACTCCGCTATAGCCTGGATATTAGTAACAACTGGCCGCTAGAATTGCAGTGGTACCTCTTTGCTGCTGCCGTAATGCTGGGTGCCGCATATACCCTCAAACGCAATGAACATGTTCGAGTCGATTTAATTTACTCGCAGGTTTCTGATCGCGGACGTATTTATATTGACCTCTTTGGTTTGATTGTCTTTTTAATGCCGGCCTGCATTCTGTTTACTTGGCTATCGTGGACTACTTTGTTTTATCCCTCATGGTTAGTCTCAGAGCATTCGCTCAATGCAGGTGGTTTGTCACGCTACCCCATTAAATTTATTGTGCCTTTTGGTTTCTTTATGTTGAGCCTGCAAGGCTTATCGGAAATCATTAAACGCATTGGCGTAATCAAAGGTAAAGAAACATTGCCTGTAGCCGATCTCCATTATGAAAAGCCCATGCAATGATTCCGCTTGAATGGATGCCGCCACTGATGTTTGGTGGATTAATTGTGTTTATGTTGATCGGCTTTCCAGTAGCCTTTTCTTTAATGGCTGCGGGATTATTTTTTGCTGGCATAGCGATTACTGAGAATTTCTTTGGCATGCCTTTTTTGCAGGCCATTCCTCAGCGCATCTTTGGTAGCGTCCTTGCTAACGACCTACTGCTAGCAATTCCCTTTTTTACTTTTATGGGTGCCATTCTGGAGCGCTGCGGTCTTGCAGAAGAAATGCTGGACTCCATGGGTCAGCTCTTTGGGCGCATTCGCGGGGGTCTGGGTTACTCAGTCATTATTGTCGGATTCATTCTCGGGGCGATAACCGGTACTGTGGCTGCTCAGGTGATCGCTATGGCGATGATCTCCCTCCCTGTGATGACGCGCTACGGCTACAACATGCGCTACGCTACGGGCGTTTTAGCGGCTTCTGGAACCATTACCCAACTAGTGCCACCCTCTTTAGTGCTGATTGTCCTGGCTGACCAGCTCAAAACCCAGAGCGGGAGTGCCGATGTTGGCAGTATGTATCTTGGTGCTTGGGGTCCATCTCTTTTACAAATTGCTCTTTTTGCTCTTTACACATTCTTCCTTGCTCGCTTTAGACCCGACTATCTACCCGCCGCCCCTGAGAACGAACTCACCCTCACAGGCTGGGCACTCTGGAAAAAATGCCTCTTGGGAATCATTCCCTCGGCAGTACTGATTTTCTTGGTACTGGGAACCATCATGACTGGCATTGCCACTCCAACCGAGTCAGGCGCCATGGGTGCGATGGGTGCATTGCTTTTAGCCTGGATACGCAGGGCCAGCATCCCCAATCTCAAAGGATTGATTCAAGAGGCCTATCAAAACACGATGCGCATCACTGCCATGGTGGTCTTCATCTTGATTGGCTCCACTTGCTTCTCGGTTGTCTTCCAAGGTGTTGATGGCGGCCACTGGGTTGAGGAATTGTTTTCCAATCTGCCAGGTGGATGGGTTGGCTTCTTAGTGCTTGTGAATCTATTTGTATTCTTTTTGGCTTTCTTCTTGGACTTCTTTGAAATCGCCTTCATCGTTGTGCCTTTGTTAGCGCCTGTGGCAGTCAAACTACTTGCACCAGTTCTACTTGCCTCTATGAATGGCAATCCCCAGGCCGCAGCCAGTGCTGCACTGGTATGGTTTGGCGTCATGCTTTGCGTGAATATGCAAACCTCATTTATGCATCCACCGTTTGGATTTGCGCTGTTCTATCTTCGTGGGGTAGCACCGAAAGAAGTCAAGAGTAGTGACATCTATTGGGGGGCATTACCTTGGGTTGTCCTACAACTCATCATGGTGGTGCTTGTAGCGGCATTCCCAGCACTAGTCACCACCTTCTTAGATAAGCCGGCGGCAGTGGTCCAGAGTCAAGAATTTAACTTCACGAGTGCCGATGAATCCAAGCCTGATGCGGCAACAAATAAGGTTGATGAAGATGCGCCGGTAGTCTTTCAAATAGATAAGCCAGGAAAATAGTAGGCCAAGCGCTTACTCTATTTGGCCTTTGCGATATTGAGATAAAGACCTATCGAGGTGCTTTACGTTGGCCGGAGATTTTAATAAATGTAGTGTCTCCATAACGCTGCAGT
>NZ_NCJB01000292.1:0-2932 GCF_002282275.1 Polynucleobacter sp. 39-46-10
CCAAAGTAGTTTTACCGTGGTCAACGTGGGCGATGATGGCGATATTACGAAGTGCGCGTTTAGTCATGTGAAGCTTCTGAAGTTAAGAATAAGGTTAATAAATAAAGGGGTTGAATGTATTTAATGTGCTGAAGAAATCAAACGCTTAGGGTGCAATACCCCAGAGCGCCAATCTCCAGTGCCAATAAAGTTATGTGGAGCAGCAGTTGCACGATAGATACGCACTAGCGCTTCTATCGACGGTAAATTGAGCGGGACTCGTTGACCCATCTCCAATCGTTTTGCTTGCTGTTCATCCACAGTTAAATGCGGCAGCGTTTGTAAAAGTGCATCGACTGGCAGGATATAGCTGGAACTATCTTGCAAGCCCTTCTGAATAGATTCGATTGTGAAAGACTGCTCTAAATTGAGATGACCTACTTCGGTGCGGCGTAGGCCAACCAAATGGGCGCCACAGCCTAAGGCTTTGCCAATATCTTCTGCCAATACGCGGATGTAGGTACCCTTACTGCAACTGACTTCTAAAGTAGCTTCAGGCCAATTGATATTGGTCCAACGAATTGCATGAATCGTAATATCTCTTGGAGCACGCTCTAGCTCAACACCCGCACGGGCGTATTCATATAGGGGCTTACCATCGCGCTTGAGCGCGGAATACATTGGCGGAACCTGACTGATTTGACCGCTAAAAGCCGGCAACAAAGAATCTAATGCCGCCTTAATGGCAGCATTATCTGCAAATACAGGTACAGCGAGCTCTTCAATTACAAGGCCTTCAGCATCACCAGTATCAGTACGCTGACCAAATTTGACTTGAGCGATGTAGGTTTTATCGGCTTCCAATAAATCCTGAGAGTACTTAGTGGCTTCACCCAAGCAAATGGGTAGTAAGCCTGTAGCCATTGGATCTAGAGTGCCAGTGTGCCCCGCTTTTTCTGCATTGAATGCACGTTTCACAGCAGTGACCGCACCTTGCGAGCTCATGCCAGCAGGTTTATCAAGCAAAACAACGCCATCGATACGTACAGACATAACTATTTACGCGTTCTCGTCTTTGCGATCACTATCCACCGCTTGATCAATTAAGCGAGACATTTCAATGCCATGCTCAACAGAACTGTCGTAGTGAAAATGCAGGGTTGGCACAGTATGGATATGCAAACGCTTAAACAACAAAGAGTGTAGATAACCTGCCTTATCCTGCAATGCCTTCAGTGCAACCTCAGGCTCAGCACCCAAGACTGTAAAAAAGACTTTTGCATGCGCTAAATCCGGTGTGAGTTCAATACTTTGTAAAGTAATCAAACCCAAGCTTGGGCTACGTAATTCACGAGGAATGAGTTCGGCCAGGTCTCGCTGAATTTGATCGGCGAGACGCTGGTTACGATGTGGACTAGTTTTATGCATTAACTGGGTGCGTCTTAGAGTGTGCGGGCAACTTCAGTAACTTCAAACGCTTCGAGTTGATCACCTTCTTTGATGTCGTTATAGCCTTTTAATGACAGGCCACACTCAACACCAGCACGAACTTCTTTTGCATCATCTTTAAAGCGCTTGAGCGAATCCAACTCGCCGCTCCAGATCACTACGTTTTCACGCAGGAGACGGACACTAGAAGTACGCTTAATGACGCCATCGAGAACCAAGCAACCGGCAATCGCGCCAACTTTAGATACCAAGAAGACTTGACGAATCTCCACCATGCCGGTGATTTCTTCTTTCTTGTCTGGTGTCAACATGCCACTTAAAGCTGCTTTCACTTCATCAACCGCGTCATAAATAATGTTGTGATAGCGAATATCCACACCATTGTTCTCAGCTAACTTACGTGCCGCACCATCTGCACGAGAGTTAAAGCCAATGATGACTGCTTTAGAAGCAACTGCCAAGTTAACGTCAGTCTCAGTAATACCACCTACTGCTGCGTGAACGATTTGAACCTTCACCTCTGCAGTAGAGAGCTTTTGCAATGACTGTGACAAAGCTTCTTGTGAACCTTGTACGTCGGCTTTGATGATCAATGGCAAGAGCTTTGCTTCAATTGCTCCCTCTTCCATGTTTTCCATCATGGTTTCGAGTTTGAATGCTTGCTGTTTAGCCAACTTCACATCACGGAACTTACCTTGACGGAACAGTGCGATCTCACGTGCTTTGCGCTCGTCAGGAACAACTTGCACTGCCTCGCCAGCTGCAGGAACTTCAGATAAACCTTGAATCTCTACAGGGATGGATGGACCAGCTTCGTTACATGGCTTGCCGTTTTCATCCAACATCGCACGAACGCGACCATAGGTTGAACCAGCCAGTAACATATCGCCACGCTTGAGGGTACCTGACTGAACCAAAATAGTAGCCACAGGACCGCGACCTTTATCCAAACGCGCCTCAATAACGAGACCTTGCGCAGGAGCATCTTTCGCTGCCTTGAGTTCCAAAATTTCTGCTTGCAAAAGTACATTCTCAAGCAAGGCATCAATGCCGTCACCTGTTTTAGCAGAGACACCAATAAATGGCACATCACCACCGTACTCTTCAGGAACCACTTGTTCAGCGACTAACTCAGTTTTAACGCGCTCTACGTTTGCCTCTGGCTTATCAATCTTATTAATTGCTACAACGATTGGAACGCCACCCGCTACTGCGTGAGCAATCGCTTCTTTCGTTTGTGGCATCACACCGTCATCGGCTGCCACTACCAAGATCACGATATCCGTTGCCTTAGCACCGCGAGCACGCATTGCCGTAAAAGCTTCGTGACCCGGAGTATCAAGGAAGGTAATCATGCCGCGTGGAGTTTCGACGTGATAAGCGCCGATATGCTGAGTGATACCACCGGCTTCACCAGTAGCAACCTTAGCTGCACGAATCTTATCAAGCAAAGATGTTTTACCGTGGTCAACGTGGCCCATCACCGTAACAACTGGTGGACGTG
>NZ_NCJB01000293.1:0-2927 GCF_002282275.1 Polynucleobacter sp. 39-46-10
AGTCACAAAATCGCTACGACTTACAGCATCAAACCCGCGATCCATTTGCGGGCTTCTCATCATTTAAATTTAGCGCAGCCAATTCCAATTACAACCATACGGAATTTAATGCAGAAGGAGTTGCGGCCTCGCTCTGGAAGAACATTGCTAATGAAGCGCGTTTTGAACTTGCTCATAAGCCCATTGCAGACTGGAAAGGCACCTTCGGGGCACAAGTCTCTGCAGCCTCACTCAACGCAACTGAAGTTGGCTCTGGAAGCTACGCAATTGTGCCGCCAACAAAAACGAATTCGAATGCCCTATTTTGGATTGAGGAAGGTAAATGGAATTCCTTGCAAGGTAATTTGGGTCTACGCTACAACAATGTGGCGCAGAAACCGAATTTAGGGACGGATTTAGACCTTGGTCAACAAACTACAACCGGCGTCACTCCAGATATAACCTTACAAAACCGCACATTCAATTTAATGTCCTACTCCGCTGGTGGCTTGTGGAACTTTATGCAAGGTCATGGCGCCGGTGTTGCCTATACCGTTTCTCAGCGTGCGCCTAGCGCTCAAGAACTTTACTCTTATGGTGCACATGAATCTACGGCAACATTTGACATTGGTAACCCTAACCTCAATAAAGAAACCTCACACAATCTTGAATTTAACATTCAAAAAACTAGCGGTTTGATGCGAGCTAAAGCCAGTGTTTATGCAAATAAATTCAATAACTATATCTATGGTTATTACACGGGTGCGGCAATTAATAATGGGGGTGAAGAAGGCGATGGATTTAGCGTGGTAACTGCTCAACAAGCAGCAGCAACTATCAAAGGTGTTGAAGGTGAAATGACATATAACTGGCAACAGCATGGCGTGGGTGGTCGCGTTTTCGGAGATGCCTCTCAAGGCACTTTTGATGCAGGCGGCAATTTACCCTTACAGCCTGCTCCACGATTAGGCGCAGAACTGGCTCATCAACGAAATGGCTGGCTCACCAATGCAACGTATATCTATAGCTATCAACAGAATAGATTGGCTAGTTGGGAAATCGGTCCTGCGCCAAGTTATAACCTCTTGAATGCAGGCATCTCCTATACAGAGAAAATTAAGGATGTGAATTGGACTGTGTATATGAATTTGAAGAACTTACTTAATGAGCAAATTCGATATGCCACTACACCAATGGCTGTGAGACTCTTCGCTCCGCAACCAGGCAGAAGTCTCATGGTTGGCTTGCGAGGAACTTTCTAAGCTTTAGACTATTTTAGGTAAGCCATCAATAAAGCACCCAATCCTCCGGAGCCAAGAATGACTAATACTGGGTTAATTTTGGTTCTGAGGATAAGGTAAAGGGTCACCAGTGCAAGCGCCGCAGTCACACCTCCCACGATAGAAGCTTTGCCCACGGCATAAACGCCAGAGGCCATTAGGCCAATTGAAATCGGCTCCAATGCATTTTGAATGGAACGTCTCCAAGGATTTTCACCAAAGCGATTCCACAGGCGGCCAACATAGAAACACAAGAAGCTCGACGGCAAGAAAAAGGAGAGCAGTACAACCCCTGCTCCCATTAGTCCTGCAATTTGATAGCCAATGACTAGGACCATCAACATATTCGGCCCCGGTGCCAACTGACCAATACTGTAAATATGAACGAATTGAGTATGGTTAACGCCAAACTGTTGCGCCAAGACTGTTTGCATCTCTGGCAATACGGCAGTGCCTCCGCCAACCGCCAAAATCGATAGCAAGGCAAAGCTCAAGCCCAGATGAATTAATGCACTCATACTTTTTTACTCGGCCGATATAAGTACAGAGAAATCGGCGCCATAATCAAAATGACATAGGGTAAAGATAATTTGGCAATACTCATTAATAAAAAGGTGCAAATAATAATGAGCAAAGATTGCATGTGTCTCCAATGATCACTGCCAATCTTGTAAGTGATGGCAGCCAAAAGTCCAGTAGCTGCAGCAGCAATGCCTGCCAACACATAGTTAACCAAGGGATGATCTGCAGCACTCGCATAGATGATGCCTACTGCTAATACAAAGATTGATCCCGGCAGAATGAGACCTATGGTTGCAGTAATTGCACCCAAGGCACCACGCAAATGGTCGCCAGAGATCACTGCGAGGTTTACAGAATTGAGACCTGGCATCGTTTGACTAATGGCCAGGTAGGCCATAAATTCATCTGCGGAAAGCCACTTACGTTTCTCAACCAATAAGATCCGCTCATAGGCAATAATCCCACCACCAAAGCTAACCGCTCCAATGATGAAAAATTGTATAAAGAGATCTTTTAGACTCGGCACTTCAGCATGAACGCCCTCAATATCTGAACCCATTACTATTCTGGCTTTCCATAAACCAAAGCAGTTTTAGTGCTACCTATTTCCAACCAGTTCGCAAGTTCGATTTGGAGTTTTTTGAAGAACTTATCAGCACGCTTATGTGCCTTAGCTTGCTTCCTATTGGCATCGTTAACGCGATAGGAAAATGCTAACTCACCAACAATCGGATCGCCAACACTTCTCATCCAGATTGCGATTTCACAATGGGCCTGAACACCATCACCAAAGACTAAATTACCAAGTGGTAAACAAGCTTCTAATATTTTATTAGTACTTCCACCAACAATACGAAGCGGCTTCTTCTTATCAATAGGTAGCTTGGCCAGGCCAGGGAAAAATTTGATAACACTAGATAAGGATCGTTCAAATAGACTATCTAGTGGTACCGCATCGAGAATTGCGTTGTTGGAATAAATAGATCTTGTTGATCCAATTGCATCTCCTCGTAGAATTTCTTCTTTGAGACGTAGGCGCGATTTGATCGATTTTTTGGGGGCAGGATTAAATTGGTTAGACTGGCCTATATCTCCTGTGCGGCACTTTAGAGTGACCTCACACCAGTCATCAACCCAAATATTTTG
>NZ_NCJB01000294.1:0-2877 GCF_002282275.1 Polynucleobacter sp. 39-46-10
ATTATCTTCCGCGAAGAAAAATCGGATCCAGCAAAAATTGCAGCTCGCGAAGCTGAATACAAAGCTAAGTTTGCAAATCCATTTGTAGCGGGGCGACGTGGCTATATTGATGATGTGATCTTGCCGCATGAGACGCGTAAGCGCATCTCACGTTCTTTGGCCATGCTTAAAGACAAAGAGCTGACAAACCCACCGCGTAAACACGGCAATATTCCTCTCTAAGGCGCCGACAAATCATGACTACGAATATGTTTAAGAAAATATTGATTGCTAACCGCGGCGAGATTGCTTGCCGTGTAATGAAAACTGCCAAGAAGATGGGTATTAAGACGGTCGCCGTTTATTCTGAAGCAGACAAAGAGGCACGTCACGTGCAGATGGCTGATGAAGCGGTTTGCATTGGACCGGCACCTTCGCGCGAATCCTATTTAGTAATGGATCGTATTATTCAGGCCTGTAAAGATACGGGTGCAGAAGCGGTTCACCCAGGCTACGGCTTTCTTTCTGAGAATGAACAATTTGCAAAGCGCTGCGAAGAAGAGGGCATTGTATTTATTGGACCTAAGCATCAGTCCATTGCTGCCATGGGCGATAAGATTGCATCCAAAAAGCTTGCCTTAGAAGCCAAGGTTAATACCATTCCCGGCTACAACGAAGCGATTGATACCAATGAAGAAGCGGTCAAGATTGCTCAAGGCATTGGTTACCCAGTCATGATCAAAGCATCTGCAGGTGGCGGCGGCAAAGGTTTGCGTGTTGCATTTAATGATGAAGAGGCGTCCGAAGGTTTTGCTGCTTGCAAAACAGAGGCGATGAATAGCTTTGGTGATGATCGTATTTTCATTGAGAAGTTTGTTGAAGGTCCGCGTCATATTGAGATTCAGGTTCTGGGCGATTCACATGGCAATGTAGTCTATCTAGGTGAGCGTGATTGCTCTATTCAACGACGCCATCAAAAGGTCATTGAGGAAGCGCCATCCCCATTTATTGACCCTGCAACTCGTAAGGCAATGGGTGAGCAAGCTGTTGCATTAGCAAAGGCTGTGAACTATCAGTCTGCCGGTACCGTAGAGTTTGTTGTCGGCAAAGATAAGTCTTTCTACTTCCTGGAGATGAATACCCGCTTGCAAGTGGAGCATCCAGTGACTGAGGGTATTACTGGTCTAGATTTAGTTGAGCAGATGATTCGTGTTGCTGCGGGTGAGAAGCTAGCATTTAAGCAAGAGGATATTAAATTAGACGGTTGGTCTATGGAGTGCCGGATTAATGCGGATGACCCATTCCGTAACTTCCTGCCATCGACAGGTCGCCTAGTCAAATACCGCCCACCAGAAGAGTTAGATGGTGTGCGTGTTGATACTGGTGTCTTTGAGGGCGGCGAGATCCCGATGTATTACGACTCGATGATTGCCAAGTTGATTGTGCATGGCAAAGATCGTACTGAGGCGATTGAAAAGATGCGTGCCGCATTAAATGACTTTGTCATTCGTGGTATTCATTCAAACATTCCTTTCCAGGCAGCGCTTTTGCAGCATCCCCGCTTTGTCTCTGGCGACTTCACTACGGGTTTTATTGCTGAAGAGTATCCCGATGGATTCAAAAAGGATTCCGTGCAGCCAGTAGATCCAAAGCGTTTGGCTGCTCTATCGGCATTTATGCGCTACCGCTATCTTGAGCATATCCAAATGATTGACGGCCAGTTGGCCGGTCATGAGATGACGATTGCCAAGAAGTTTGTAGTCGTTACTGGTTCACGGGTTGGTTCGAATGAAGACATCAAAGAGATTCCGGTTCGTGTAGATCTGAAAGATGGCATTTACTCAGTCTACATTGAAGAAGAGGGCGATGTCAGCCGCTACAACATCGTTAGCAACTGGCGTCCTGGCGAGCTGTGCTTACGTGCAACCATCAACGGCACACATAAGATTACTGCTCAAGTTGAGCGCAAGGGTGTGAAATACGCACTTGTCTTGGATGGTGCACATTATGAGTGTATGGTCCTAAGCCCTCTAGGTGCTGAGCTTCAGCGTCGCATGTTGGTGAAGGTGCCACCAGATACCTCTAAGCTCGTGATGTCTCCAATGCCTGGCTTATTAACTAATATTTCCGTAAAAGTTGGCGAGGCGGTCACTGCAGGTCAAAAATTAGCTGCTATTGAAGCCATGAAAATGGAAAATACATTGGTTGCTGCGCAAGATGGTGTGGTTGCTGAGATTTGCGCCAATGTTGGTGAAAGCTTAGCGGTTGATCAATTAATCATTCGCTTCGAGTAAAGCAGTCATGACTAAACCATTCAAAATATTAGGCATTCAGCAAGTTGCGATTGGTGGCGAAAATAAAGATCGTCTCCGCAAGCTTTGGGTTGACTTATTAGGCTTTGAGTACAAGAGCACATTTGTCTCTGAGCGTGAGAACGTGGATGAGGATATTTGCGCTATCGGTAAAGGAGCTCATGAGATTGAGATCGATCTCATGCAACCCTTTGATATCGAAAAGAAGCCTGCTGTTCATCAAACCCCTTTAAATCATATTGGCCTATGGGTAGATGATCTCCCAAAAGCAGTGGAGTGGCTGTCTAGCCAAGGCTTACGCTTTGCTCCGGGGGGCATTCGTAAGGGTGCAGCTGGGTATGACATTACCTTTGTGCACCCCAAAGGTAATGAAGAGTTTCCGTTCTGTGGTGAGGGTGTTTTGATTGAGCTTGTCCAAGCTCCACCAGATATCATTGCAGGCTTGAGTTCTTAAGTATCAGAGAGTCCATATTTTGACCCGTATATTGGCCATCGACACCTCATCGGCTTGGTGTTCGGTGGCTTTATCTTTAGGTGATGTTGCACCCTTAGTTCGACACCAAAAGGTGTCGGCTGGCGCTAGCCA
>NZ_NCJB01000295.1:0-2861 GCF_002282275.1 Polynucleobacter sp. 39-46-10
TATTTCCAGGGCACCACAATTCGAACCGGAGCGCCATTTTGCTTGGGTAATACTTCGCCATACAAACCAAATGTCAAGAGCGTCAATGGGTTCATTGCCTCATCCAAACGCAAGCCTTCACGATAGGGCCAATCAATAATTTGACTCCTTAAACCAGGCATCTGTTTGCGATCTGCTAGTGAAATAAACTCAACGAACTTTGCTGAACCCAAAGGTTGCACATAATTCAGTAATTTAGAGAGCGAGTAACCATCCCAAGGAATCACCATAGACCAACCTTCAACACAGCGCATCCGATAAACACGCTCTTCCATTGGAGCTAGCTTCAGAAGAGCATCAATATCTAAGGTAACTGGTTTTTTAACTAAACCTTCAATCGTGACAGTCCATGGACGGGTCTGCAGAGAGCCCGCATTGGCAGCGGGATCGGATTTCTCGGTGCCAAACTCGTAAAAATTGTTGTAGCCCGTGACATATTGATAGCCGGTAGATTCATCTTTGAGAATGAAGTTTGGGTTCGGTGTTGCGATTAACTTTTGCGGGCTGCTTGCAAGAGCCTCGCGTGAGAACCAGGGCGCAAGTGCCAAGCCAAAGGCTCCGGCAGCGGCACTTTTAATCAAGTCTCTGCGCCCCTCAAAAACTGCCTTAGGGGTGATTTCACTGGCAAGTAACTTCGGCAGATGGGTGCGCATAAATACCTTTTGGGCTACATTGTAAAAAAATTGAACTTAGAGATATTCTCCTACGGTTGGCAATTTATTGCTCAGCCCCTTATTGGGTAATAGGGTTACATCCAATACCTGATTAGCTCATACGGAGTTCAAATAAGGGTTTATTTACCCTGAAAGGGCAATATGGCCTGGATCCTAGTGGCATGTGCCATTTTCCTGTTGGGCGTCTATCAAAGTCGCCAAGGGGTTCTTCTTCAACCCCGTCTTCGCAACCTCTTTTTGGTCTGCATTCTTCTGCTAGCTGTAGCCTGGAATATTCGCGCCCACCTACCCAATAGCAACCTCGATAACTTAATCGATCTTTCCTTCCACTTTTTTGGAGCCTCATTACTAGTCGCTTTATTTGGTTTCTGGAGTGCGATCACACTCCTCTTTATCGTGGCCCTAGTTGGGGTCTTAAGCATCAGCGGTGATTTGGTAGAGGCTACTCAACACTATGTCATGGTGAGCGTCATTCCTGCAATCTTTGCTTACTGTGTCATCAAGGCGGTTGATCGACTGCTACCTAAACATTTATTTATTCTGATTTTGGGGCATGGTTATTTGGCAGCTTTTCTAAGCACCTTTGCAACCGGCGTGTTGATATACGGTTTACAACAAGCATTTAATATCACCTCATTGGCTAGCAATGATCCGGTAGGCTGGTTTTTAGGCTTACTCATCCTGTCCTTTATGGAGGGCTCGCTCTCCGGTATGTTGCTGGCTATGTTGTTAATTTATAGGCCGCAATGGGTGAGCACCTATCAAGAAGATCAGTATCTGAATGCCTAAGCTAATTAGTACGGCACTAGGCGTAAGGATCAAAAGAAGATCTGAGGGCAAGAAAAAAGGCAAACCCACTGGTTTGCCTTTTTCATTTTGCGAACTTCACCTAGTGAAGTAAAACAAGCTTATGCTACTGCTGCTTTGCTCAAGATATCGTTCAATGTTGCGCTTGGGCACATCACCGATTTGAACTTAGCTTGATCAGGCATGAAGTAGCCGCCAATATCTGCTGGCTTACCTTGCACAGCCTTGAACTCAGCAACAATTTTTTGCTCGTTCTCAGCCAAGGCTTTTGCAATCGGGGCAAAGTGGGCTTGCAATTCTTTATCTTCGGTTTGCGCAGCTAAGGCTTGAGCCCAGTACATTGCCAAGTAGAACTGGCTACCGCGGTTATCCAATTCACCAGTGCGTGGAGATGGCGACTTATTGTTATCCAACAATGTGCCAGTTGCCTCATCTAAAGTACGGGCCAAGATCTTCACTTTTGGATTATTGGTTTTATCACCGATATCTTCCAATGAAACAGCCAAGGCCAAGAACTCACCCAAAGAATCCCAACGCAAATGATTCTCTTCAACCAATTGTTGAACGTGCTTAGGAGCAGAACCACCTGCACCAGTTTCAAAGAGGCCGCCACCTGCCATCAAAGGCACGATAGACAACATCTTGGCGCTAGTGCCAAGCTCCATAATTGGGAACAAATCAGTGAGGTAGTCACGCAAAATATTGCCTGTCACTGAAATCGTATCTTTACCGCGAATGATGCGCTCCAATGTATAGCGCATTGCGCGAGTCTGAGACATGATCTGAATATCCACACCAGTTAAGTCGTAATCTTTGAGATAGGCTTGAACCTTCTTGATCAACTCAGCTTCATGTGGACGGTACTCGTCTAACCAAAATACTGCTGGAGTATTTGATAAACGCGCACGGTTTACCGCCAACTTAACCCAGTCACGAATCGGTGCATCTTTCACCTGACACATACGCCAGATATCGCCCTCTTCCACATTCTGCTCAAGCAATACTGTGCCGTCATCCGCGACAATGCGGGCAACACCAGCTTCAGCAATCTCAAAGGTCTTGTCGTGTGAGCCGTACTCCTCTGCCTGCTGAGCCATCAAGCCCACGTTTGGCACTGTGCCCATGGTTTTTGGATCAAAGTTACCGTGAGTCTTACAGAAGTTAATCATCTCTTGGTAGATACGGGCAAAAGTACTTTCTGGAATTACTGCCTTCGTGTCATGCAAGCGACCATCCGCGCCCCACATCTTGCCACCAACACGAATCATCGCTGGCATCGATGCGTCCACGATCACATCGCTTGGTGAATGCAAGTTAGTAATACCTTTGGCAGAGTCCACC
>NZ_NCJB01000296.1:0-2854 GCF_002282275.1 Polynucleobacter sp. 39-46-10
ATTTGGGCTGCGCTCATCAAGCTGAGTTTTTATGGGGCTTCCCTCATATAAACCCAAAATCTCTTGTATCAAGGCGTTGATTGAGACTGACTTTAGTTGTGGGCTTGGCGTTTTTGCAAAATCCCTAAAATCATTCACCATCTCTTTCATTGCCTGGACTTGTCCGATGATCGTTTCAGTACTACGGTTCATCATCTCTTCTTGCTCGGGGCTCAACTTACCTGCTAACTTATGCTGCAATCTCTCTGCTGAGAGCTGTATTGGGGTTAGCGGATTCTTAATCTCGTGCGCCAGGCGCCTAGCAACCTCACTCCAGGCAATTGAGCGCTGAGCGCTTACTACATCAGTAATATCATCAAACACCACCATACATAAATCCGCAGTTAACTCGGTTCCGCGAATAAATAAGGTGACACCAGGTTCATTCTCGAACTCGTTTGTACTGTGGAGCTGGATCTGCTTTTGCCATACTGGTGCCGATTTCTTGGCCTCTAAGTCTGGCTGGCCACTCTCTACGCCGACTGCTAGCTTCATGGTGGCAAAGCCCTCTTTAATTGCCTTATCAAATTCAACAAGACTTGGACTATCACTTAAAGGACGTCCATCCATTCGCGTTAAGTCTTGCCCAAAGATGCGATCAGCCCCCGCATTGCTTGAAACCACATTGAAGTTTTTATCGAAAATACAAACGCCAGCAGTTAAATTGCCTAATACTGTTTCTAAGAATGATTTGGATTCCTGGAGAGATGTCCTGGTATCGGCCAACTGACGGGTCATCACATTAAATTGGCGGGTTAACATCCCCAATTCATCGCCAGTATCTAACTCTGGTTTGGGGGATAAGTCACCCTGAGCAACAGCCTGCGTCCCCCGTAACAACATCAACAAAGGCCTTGCAAGCTGACGGCCCAAGGTCAAAGCCAAAGTAACCGCCACAAATAATGCAAAAAATAGAGTTAATGTAAGCGTACCTACAAACATTTTTCTTAGGCCAGTTCGGCCCAAGGACTTCTCTTGATAATCGCTATAGGCTGACTCAACTGCAACAATATTTTTAGCCAATGGTCCGGGAATAAAACGCACTAACTGCAAAAAATATTTATCTTCTACCTCTTTAGCAGAGCCTGATTTACCGGAGAGCTGTTTTTTACGGATAATCGGCACAATTGCCCTCACTCGATAAGCGCGCTGTCCACCTTCTACTTCAATTTGCTCTACAGAGGAGATGCCCTTCTTTTTAAACGCCTCAGTAATGGTATCGGGGGCAGGTGCTGGCAGATATTTTTTAGGCCGCGATTCACTGGTTAAGATCAAGTTACGCTGGATACCAAAAAGGCTTACCTCTTGAATGCCAAATTGATTGCGAATCTTCATCACCATGGAGCCAACTTGCTCAGAACTTGTGCCCGATGGAACTTGGGTAATTTGCTCAGCAATGTAATTGCCTTCAGCCAAAATCTCCTCTTGAGCAACGCGCAGAGTAACTCGCCCCAGCTCAAGCCCAGCATCTAATGCTGACTCTACCTGCACATCAAACCATGTTTCAATACTGCGAGAAACGAACTGCAAAGAGACGCCATACAAAATTAAGCCTGGGACCACTCCAACCAGAGCAAAAATCATGGCTAGCTTGGCAACTAAGCGGGTACCAAACCGTCCCTTACGCCAACGAATGGCAATGACTATCACCAAGGTCAAAATGACTAGCGTCAAACAAATGCCAATGATGACGTTGGCCGCATAGAGCCAAATAAAATAGTTATCAAAGAACTCGGTGTTGGATGTTGCAATGGATAGCAAGACTAGCAATAGGAGCGCAAAAGTACCAATTACTGCCATTGCTATCGGCAGTGCGCGTCTTTTCCAAGCATCCTTCTCAAACGCATTTGATCCAATGAAGTCTAAAGAAATCTTCATCGTTTAATCAGGTTGGGGCCGGTTGGTAAAAATGGAAAGCGAACCCAATCACTTGTCACATTCCAGTCTCGATTGTTTAGTGCATTTACCTGGAATGGCTTGGGTAGCCTACTCAAATCTAGAGTCATTCTGAGCGCTGCAGTGTAAGACTTGCTTGCGTCAATTTGGCTGCCATCAATTACCCGCCAACCCCCAATACTCCCTACTGCCTGCAAGGCCTCAAATATAGTTTTTGCAGAAAAGGTAAAGCCTTCAGAGGCTATGCGATATTGCTGAGTCATGGGCTGATAAGACAATCGTATTAGTCGCTGAGCCATCGCAGGCTTTTCATCAAACCAATACCAACGCGAACGAGTTACATCAAACTCAGTCTGAAAATATAAGACAACCCCTTTTTGAACTGCGTCTTCTAGACCCGGACTCAATTCAATCTTAAATGTAGCATTTAATAGCCAGTCGTTATCCACCCGCTCTAGCTCAGCAGATTTAAGCTTGATCCCCTCTGCATTTGCAACTGCTGAAAATAGACTCAGCGCTATCAAAATACAAAGGGTGAATTGTTTAATGCATTGGCTCATGGCCCTTTTTTCTTAAACAAGGCATAGAAAAAACCATCATTTAGCTCGGCGGGCAAAATTTGTCCGGGAGCGCTCAATCGTAACGCATCGAGATGCTCATTTGCAAACCAAGCGGCCTGCTCCACACCTTCTTCTGGAAATACGGAGCAAGTCACATACAAAAGCGTGCCGCCCATTTTGAGCATCTTCCACGCTTGCTCCAAAATAGCGCGTTGCCTCAACTGTAGCGCTTTAATATCTGCCTCACGACGCAAGAAGGGGATATCGGGGTGTCTTGCAACAATGCCAGATGCTGAGCAAGGCGCATCCAATAAGATTTTGTCAAACGGCTTACCATTCCACCAGGCTGACTTTGAGGC
>NZ_NCJB01000296.1:2897-4746 GCF_002282275.1 Polynucleobacter sp. 39-46-10
CAAGCGATCTAAATTACCGCCAATTTTTCCAAGACGCTGACCATCCAACTCCAATGCAATCATCTCGCATTGCGCCAACTCCAATAAGTGAGCGGTTTTTCCACCAGGCGCAGCACAAGCATCCAATACGCGCTCTCCCAGTTTTGGGTCAAGCAATACCGCCGCAATTTGAGCCCCTGCATCTTGAACAGAAACAGCGCCACTATAAAATCCCGGCAAATCGGATACCGGCACAGGCTCACGCAAGACCAAAGCAGAATTCAATGGGATTCCAGCAATGCTATCAATGGGCTCAGAAACGATGCCGGCCTGATGCAATAACTCTTGATATTCCTGACGCGTATGCTGCTTGAGATTCACCCGCAAAATTAACGGTGCCCGTTGGGCCTGCTGAATCAGCATAGCCTGCCAAGACTTCGAATAGTTACGTTTCAAACTAGCCCGCCACCAGGGCGGAAAAAACATAGGAATGGGGTCTGGCGGATAAGGTTTCTCATTCTCAGCCTGCACTGCCAGACTAACCTTACGCAGCACAGCATTCACTAAGCCCTTGGCATACATTGTTGGCTCATATTCACTGCAAGCCTTTACTGCCTGATCAACGATCGTATGAACCGCATAGCCTTTACCCTCCGCACCACTTTGTAAGAACAAGGCGATTGCTACGCTTAATAAGTACTCTACTTCTACTGGTGGAGTCTTTGGAATGAATTCCTTAATGAACTCATGAGATCTCACCCACTTACGCAAAGCGTCAAATGTAAGGCTTTGAACGATAGGGCGTTCGTGCGCATCCAGCTGATCCAAAACTTCTGTAAGTGATCGACCCACCATCACCTCACCAATTGCTTGCGCAGAAATAGTGATCGCCTCGGATAGAGGAAGACTGCGTGGTGGTTTTTGATCAGTCAAATTATTCCGCTCCGGGGTAAACCCCGTTTTTAGACATGCTAATTAATCGAGCTACCCGCTCCTCCATTGGGGGATGGGTAGAAAAAAGTTGTGAGAGGCCACCAGCGGTAAGAGGGTTAATGATCATCATTTGCGCCGTCTCAGGATGCCGCTCAATGGCTTGAAATGGAATACCTTGAGCATAGGCATGAATTTTTTGCAGGGCCTGTGCGAGCGACTCAGGATCAGAGCTCATTTCTGCTCCGCCACGATCGGCTTCATATTCGCGCGCCCGAGAGATGCTCATTTGAATTAGGCTTGCTGCCAGAGGCGCCAAAATCATTACTGCCAATGCCGCCAGGGGATTGCCTTGCCGACCCTCTGAATTTCGACCACCAGCAAACATCGCTAGATTTGACAATGCAGAAATGGCTCCGGCCATAGTAGCAGCCACAGTAGAAATCAAAATATCTCGGTGCTTTACGTGTGCAAGCTCATGGGCCATTACGCCGCGCAATTCACGAGGCGAAAGAACTCTGAGGATGCCGGTGGTTGCTGCAACAGCAGCATTCTCCGGATTGCGACCGGTTGCAAATGCATTGGGCGCATCCTCATCAATTAAAAATACTTTAGGCATGGGGAGTCCAGCCTTTTCAGCCAGCTCTTTAACCATGGCATACAGCTGGGGAGCAGAATGCTCATCCACTTGCTGTGCATTCGTCATCTTAAGGACCATCGTATCTGAGAACCAGTAGCTAAAAAAGTTCATTCCGATTGCGATCAGCAGCGCAATCAACATCCCCTCTTCACCACCAAGCATGCCACCAACCACTATGAAGAGCGCAGTAATTGCCGCCATCAAAATCGCGGTCTTTGCTAAATTAAACATTTACGTCTCCTTGCTTGTTTGCCGCCTTTTCAAACCTCATTAAATTAGGTGCACTTATTCCACCAGGAA
>NZ_NCJB01000019.1:0-23531 GCF_002282275.1 Polynucleobacter sp. 39-46-10
GCCGTATCGCTAAGGCCATTTTTTCGCTGCACCCTCATAAAAACCTAAACGGAGACAAGTAATGAGAAAACGCGTGATGTTGGTAGATGACCATCCAGCTATGCTGATGGCATTAAAAAGTATGTTGCAGGATCAATTGCTTTTTGAGATAGCAGGACAAGCGCAACATGGTGAAGAGTGCCTGCGCTCAATCAAAGAAGTCAATCCCAATATGGTGATCTTGGATTTGGATATGCCCAAGACCGATGGCTTTGATGTGATACGTCGGATTGGCCTGATGCATCCAGAAGTTCGAATTCTGGTGTTATCTAGCTTAGATGAAGCAGTCTATGGCGGCAGAGTGCGATCCTTAGGTGCACATGGCTTTGTGAATAAGACGGCTGGAGCGGATGTCATTCTGGCAGCCTGCGTTGCCATCTCACAGGGATATACCTTCTTCACGCATGGGAAAAATGGCAACACCTCTCTGAGCGATAACGACAAATTAGCGCTGATATCGGATCGAGAACTGCAAGTCATGAAGTATCTCGGAAAAGGCAATACCAATCAGCAAATATCGGACTTATTGCACATTAGTAATAAGACAGTGGCAACCTATAAGACCAGGGTCTTTGACAAACTAGGCATTAACAATATTGCTGACTTGATCTTGTTCTGCCGCATAAACAACATCATCGAAAGCTAAATCCAGCATGCATCGATTCACATTGAACAGAGTATTAGCGCTCTGCTACATCTACGGAGGACTGGCTCATGGCGGCCCATTTAGTGCTGTAGAACAATCATGGATCGATGCCCATCCAGTCGTTCGATTTAGCATTCATGAAAAATATGCACCCTATCTCGAACCGTCAAATGGTCGAGAGGGTTTAGGGCCCTTTAAAGCACTGCTGTCAAAGATTGAAGAATGCACACGACAGCAATACGTGCCGGTATGGAGGAAGTCAGATCCAGAGGGATTAAAGCAACTGAGTAAAGGCGAAGTCAATTTCATCATCGATCCGCCAAATATTGATGACCACGTCTTACAATTCGGCTCCCTATCGGAAGCCATCTTCTGGGGACATGATGCTGTCGTCACCAAGTCCTCAGGTAAGCTGAGCTCACCTAATATAAAGATCGGCTATTTCGATCGAGGCCTTGAGAATGCACCTGCCAGTGTGAATAGCTACAGCGGGGGCAAGGAAGCAAAGTCTCCTAATAGCTTAATTCAGTCCCTTATTAAAAGTGATATCGAGGCATTGGTCATGCCTATTCGCTTAGCGCGGCAGCTAATACAAGAGCACCAAAATTCAGACTTAAAAATAGATGGTTTATATAGTCGCGATCCTTTTGCCTATCGCTGGCTCATCTCAGATCAAGATACCCCATTGCATAATGTATTAAGCCACTTTCTTGATGATCTAGATCCTATTGCATCGCGCCAACTCTTTGCATTTGGGGAGCAGCCCAGATCACAATCATCCATACTACCCTGGCTAAGCGCCATCTTTGTCCTCATTATTAGCGGGGTAATGTTTTACCAACTGCAAAGAAAGTATTTTTATCAGAAGCAAGCAGCTCTTGAGTTGCTGAACTCTAAGGAGTTGGCTGAAAAAGCGAATGCTGCCAAGTCTGCTTTTTTGGCAACCATGAGCCATGAAATTCGTACGCCTATGAATGCCATCTTGGGCGTTCAAGAACTACTGCTGGGTAGCGAGCAATTTCCCAAGAAAGATAAACCTTTATTAAAGAGCGCCCAAGCATCAGCTGAATCTCTTTTAGGCATGCTCAATCAAGTGTTGGATATTTCTAAGATTGAGGCTGGCAAGCTCACACTCAATTTAGAACCTTGCAATCCACATCAATTGATTATGGATATTCATGCGGCATTTTCAACAGTAGCTAAGAAACAAGGGCTATTACTCCACACCTCAATTGACCCCAGAATAGCCGAAGTACTCATGATTGACGCCTTGCGTCTGCGACAAGTTCTGCAGAATTTACTCAGTAATGCAATTAAATTTACTAACGAGGGTGAGGTGTACTTTTCCATCACCGTCCTTGCAGATGATCATGCGGGTAATGCAATTAAATTTACTAACGAGGGTGAGGTGTACTTTTCCATCACCGTCCTTGCAGATGATCATGCGGGCCAATTACTCGAGTTCAGAGTCATCGACACAGGGGTGGGCATGGGCAGCGATCAAATCAAATTGGCACTGCAAGCCTTTGAACAATTGCCTGTCACCCAAAAATCTTACGTATCCGAGCAAAAGAGGGGAACAGGGCTTGGCCTCACTATCACCAATCACTTGGTAAGCTCCATGAATAGCCATCTCTATTTTGAGAGTGCACCAGGCTTTGGAAGCAATATTCACTTTTCGGTGGCCCTTCCCAGAACCAGTGTTGCTGCTCCACAGGCTGCAGGCTTTGACTCGCTTACACCATCATTTAGAAGCTTGATTTCTAAAAGGCCGGGGCGGAAAAATTGTGGCATTCATGCTTTAGTAGTTGAAGATCATCCGGCCAGTCGCCAAATTTTATCCCTACAATTAGAGGCATTGGGAATTAACACCTACATTTGCGAGAACGCTATCGCCGCCCTTGAACTCATGAAGGATCATCATTTTGATCTCATGCTGACCGATCAATCTATGCCCGGGATGCAAGGCTCTGAGCTAGCAAAAGAAATTCGATCTCTAGGCAATCGTGACCTCATCATCATTGGTGTCACAGCGGATATTTACGCACTAGATTCGCGTCATCAATTTTTATCATCTGGTATGAATGGCGTTCTCATCAAGCCACTGAGCTTGGGGGCTCTTGAGAATGAGCTCATGCGCTATTTTGAATCCAGCCAACATTCCGCCTGCACTGATGAGCCCTATTCATTTGACACCTTCTCCAATCTGATCAAAGACGATCCCCATCAAATCATCGTGGTCTTGGAAGGGATTGAAAAAGTTCATCTGGACGCATTGATGCAATTACGTCCAAACAATAATCAAACCCGGCTTAATGAAATGCAATTTCAGAGTCTGGTTCATAAAGTCAAAGGTGGTGCACAACTACTGCAGGCTACTCAATTCGTCCAAGCCTGCCAAGATCTTGAAATCAGCGGCCCCCTTTTAGATCGTATTGAGCGATTCATCGCAATACTAGAAGAACAAAACCAAACTATCGAGGCTTGCAAGAAAAGATATCGAGAGTAATTGTGAGTAGTCTTAAGATCTTGAGCGCTAAGGTTTATCCTATAGGGAATGCATACTCGAAACTCTTTGCTTGCTACCACCCTCCTACTGGCCAGCCTATTTACCTGCCTGCTGCTCAGTCCATGGGCGCATTCCGCTGATCTAGTTTCCCAAGAAACTGCCCTTCAGTACATTCCGAAAGCTGTAGCTGCTAGCCTTGAAAAGAGTCAAATTCCCAAAGAGGCCATCAGTATTTCAGTAGCAGAAATTGAACCAGGTCGACCAGGGAAAGTTACGGCAAAAACTGAAGTAGATTGGCGCTCTAAACAAGCGATGAACCCCGCCTCCACCATGAAGTTGGTCACCACCCTCAGTGGCTTAGATGTATTGGGCCCTCAATATCGTTGGCGTACAAACATCTACACCGATGGACTTATTCGCCAAGGGGTCCTCAAAGGCAATCTGTATTTGCAAGGCACCGGCGATCCAAAGTTAGTCCCCGAAGAATTCGCCAAAATGATGAAAGCCCTACAAAACCTGGGCATCCAGATAATTGATGGGAATCTATTTTTTGATAGAAGTGCCTATGCGCCTAACGTCATGGAGCCCAACACTATTGATGGCGAATCATTGCGCGCCTATAACGTACCACCCGATCCCCTGCTATACGCCTTTAGGACCCTTTCATTTCAGCTTGGTAAATCGCGCACTGCAGACTTTATTGACATTAGCTATACGCCACCTCTCTCTCAACTCAAAGTGATCAACCAAATGCAATTGGTTGATCAATCTTGCGATAGCTGGAAAAGTAATATTCACTTTAACTTAGATCCAGAGGGTAATGGAACTGCTACCAACCTACTCCTCACTGCACAGTTCTCTGGTAGGTTTCCGAATACTTGCAAAGCAGTGAACTACAACGTTGTTGCTTTGGATGCCAATACCTTTCTGACGCAAGGGTTCGCTGCTGCCTGGGAATTAGCTGGCGGATCCTGGACTCAAACACCTATCGGAAATTCTGGCGCCGTCCCACTAGCAGCGCGACTGCTGCTGCAGTTTGAGGGCATTGCTTTGGCTGATGACGTACAAGATATTAATAAGTATTCCAACAACGTTATGGCCAGACAACTCATGCTAACCCTAGCTTTAGAGAAGATGGGTAAACCAGCAACTACTGAAAATGGAGAGCTTGTAATTCAGAGCTGGCTAAAGGGGTTGGGGCTTCAGTTTCCAGAACTCGTGATTGAAAATGGCTCTGGTCTATCTCGCAATGAAGCAATCTCTGCTGAGCATATGACGCAATTATTAGTTGCAGCTCGCAACCTATCCATAGCGGATATGTTTTACAACAGTCTACCGATTGCCGGCAAAGACGGCACGATGCGCAATCGCCTCATGACGCATTTACGAAAATTTCTGCATTTGAAGAAAAAACCTGAAGTCCGAATCAAGACAGGTTCACTTGCTGATGTTCGAGCAATATCAGGCTACGTGATGAGTAAGTCTGGGAAAATGTATGCGGTGACCTCATTCATTAACCATCCCAATGCTTGGAAAGGTTTAGAGGCGCATGATCAACTACTGGCGTGGCTACTTGATGACGGACCGGAACCAAAGCATGCACGCTGAAGACGGTCTCGAACGCCATCCCACTCTTCCCCTACTGGTGGCTCTGGAAACAGAATAAGATCCCAACCTTGCTGATCCAAATCTCGCAAAGAGCGATATAAACGACTTGCAAATGTAGCGCTATCACTGGGCACAATGACTTCCTCAAAATGCACTGATGGGTGACCATCCTCTCCTAGCGCAGAATCTGAGTCCCATACCGCAACAGCTACCCGTGACTTGATATCCGGAAACTCACTGAGTGCATCCAAGACTCTGCCTGATGAGTACATTCTTAATGGGGTTGTCGGGGCGTAATGGGCACGCAGACTGCCGGAGACCCTTGGCAAGCCATCGTCTTGCTTAGTTGAGTTGAGCTCACCAGGTAAATAGACTTTGATACCCGTCTTAGCAAGAATTTCACCTGGAGTAATGAGCCCTGGGCGCAATAAGACCGGATGCTCACCTGAAGATAAATCGATGATGGTCGATTCAATTCCAACTTCGCAATCGCCGCCATCCAAAATCATCAGATCCAGCATACCTTCAAACTCGCTACGGACATCGGCTGCACTGGTTGGAGAAACCTTACCAAAACGATTGGCTGATGGAGCAACAACCCCACCCTTAAATTTACGCAATAGCTCTTGTGCAATAGGATGAGCGGGTGCGCGTATGGCCACGGTATCCTGACCACCTGTAAGTTCGTTTAAAACGCTTTTATCTTTTTTAAAGACCAGGGTTAGTGGACCCGGCCAAAAAGCATTGATGAGTTTTAATGCATCTTCCGACAAATCTCTTACCCAGGGCGCCAGAACCGGAACCCAATCGACTTGCGCCTGATCAAACTTGTCAGGGGCTGCTAAGTGAACAATTAACGGGTGATTGGAAGGCCTGCCCTTGGCAGCAAAAATCTGCTTGATTGCATCCGGGTTCTTTGCATCTGCCCCCAAGCCATAAACCGTCTCGGTTGGAAAGGCGACTAAGCCACCATCTCGCAACGTTTGTACCGCTTCGTTAATTACCGCAGATGATTGCAGCGCGCTACTATCAGTAGACATTTCTAGGGCTCGATCCCTAATTCAACTGCGACAGCTGCGCAATTTTGGCGAGCCTGGTTAATTGACTCACCCAAACAATTGATGTGACCCATCTTACGGCCCATGCGTGGTTCAGATTTGCCGTACAAGTGCAATTTGGCATCCGGATGAGAGAGTACCTTATCCCAAGCAGGCTCTCTTGCCTTATCTTCACTACCTTCGTACCAAAGATCTCCCAAGAGATTGAGCATAGAGACCGGTGCTAGCAAGCGGGTGTCGCCTAATGGCAAGCGAGCCATGCTTCTGACTTGCTGCTCAAACTGACTACTGACACAAGCATCCATGGTGTAGTGGCCCGAGTTGTGCGGACGCGGAGCAATTTCGTTTGCAACGATATGGCCACTCTTCAACACGAAAAACTCTACACACAAAACACCAACATAGTCGATCTTCCGAATGAGCGCTTTAGCCGCTTCAATAATTTTTTTCTCTTGAGCAGGTTTTAGTGATGGCGCTGGCACAGTAGAAGTGTGCAAAATACCGTCGCGATGGATGTTCTGAGAAACAGGATACGCCACTACTGCATCATCATATCCACGCACCACCAAAGCAGATACCTCAAAATCTAAATCCATCCGCTTTTCAAGAACACAAGGTACCTTACCTAATTCAGCCCAAGCAGAAACTAAATTGGTAGAGTCGTAAACAGTAACTTGACCTTTACCGTCATAACCCATACGAGCAGTTTTCAAGATGCCAGGAAATAGATCTGCGGGAACGTATGCAATATCTGCATCATGCTCAAGCACAAAATAAGGCGCAGGACCGATATTGGTTTCTGCTTTCCAGGTAGCTAAAAACTTTTTCTCGGCAACGCGGTTTTGAGCCAGAGATACGCAACTGCTGCGAGGCGCCACAAAGACACCCAAAGACTCGAGCCCATCTAAAGCTTGAGCAGGGACATTTTCAAATTCAGTGCTAACAGATTTACAAATGCTCGCCATCTCTTTTAGAGCCGCGGAGTCGGTGTAATCTGCCTGAATAAATTTTTCCGCAATGGAGCCAGCGGGACTATCTGATCCAGGATCCAAAACGCAGACCTTGTACCCCATGGCTTGAGCAGCCTGTGTAAACATCCGCCCCAATTGACCGCCACCTAAAATTCCTAAATACGAGCCCGGCAAAATGGGCTCCAAACGATCTGCCATCTGATTAATATCCCGGCAAATTCATGGAGCGGGCAGTATCAGACTGCTTCGAACGAAACTCTTCTAGCTGTTTAGCTAACGCAGGATCATTCACTGCCAAATTGGCAATCACATGCAAAGCTGCATTGGCAGCACCAGCTTCACCAATCGCAAATGTCGCCACTGGAATGCCCTTAGGCATTTGTACGATGGAATACAGAGAGTCCTCGCCGCGTAAATATTTGCTAGCAACCGGAACGCCATAGATAGGCACAATTGTTTTGGATGCCAACATGCCTGGTAAATGCGCAGCGCCACCAGCACCAGCAATAATCGCCTTTAGCCCGTTTTTAGATGCATTTTCTGCATAGGCAAACATGTCATCTGGCATACGGTGAGCAGAAACCACCTTAGCCTCGTGAGCAATACCAAATTGCTCCAGCATTTGAGCAGCGTGCTGCATGGTGTCCCAATCTGAATTGGATCCCATTACTATTCCAACTACTGGTTTTTTGCTCATTTACCTCTCCAAATGCCCTGATCTACATCGTTAATCTATCTAAGGACTTATTATCCCAGCCTTTTTAGGGCCCCAGGAAATTAGACTTTAGTTAAGCGAGCAAGTGCTTCACGGTACTTTTCTGCTGTTTTATCGATCACGTCCGATGGCAAAGCAGGCGCAGGGGCTGTTTTTGGCCAAGGCTTGCCATCAACCAAGGCTGTTTCGAGCCAGTCACGCACAAATTGCTTGTCATAGGAAGGGGGGTTTGCGCCCACATAGTAGGTTTCGGCAGGCCAAAAGCGAGAAGAGTCGGCAGTGAGGATTTCGTCCATCAACACTAACTGACCGGCATCATCCAAGCCAAATTCAAACTTGGTATCAGCAATGATGATCCCGCGAGTAGCAGCATATTCAGAAGCCTCTTTGTACAAACGAATGCTGACTTCACGAATCTGATTGGCCAACTTCTCACCAATCATCTCAATCACCTTTTCAAAGGAGATATTTTCATCATGCTCACCCACTTCTGCTTTAGCTGCAGGAGTAAAAATAGGCTCAGGCAACTTCTGTGCATTTTCCAAACCTTCTGGTAATGCAATGCCACAGACCTTGCCAGTCTCTTTGTAATCTTTCCAGCCACTACCAGCCAGGTAACCACGCACTACCGCTTCAACCAAGATTGGCTTCAGTCGCTTAGCAACTACTGCACGGCCTTTAACTTGATCAACTTCATCAGCTGGGACAACGCTTTCAGGATCAACACCTGTCAAGTGATTCGGAATTACCTTGGCTAACTTGTCAAACCAAAAGTTGGCCATTTGGTTGAGCACAATACCCTTCTCAGGAATCGGCTGACCCATGACTACGTCAAAGGCAGACAAGCGATCGGTAGTGATCATGAGTAGCTTGTCATCACCTAGCGCGTATACATCACGCACTTTTCCTTTGGAGAGCAAAGGCAAGGACTTAATAGAAGTGGCGTACAAAGCTGGCATATTTATCTCACTTAACGATCTGGGCCAATTTGCCACTCTTGTACAACTCAGCCATTTTCTCTAGGGGAATTGGCTTAATTTTTGATGCTTGGCCTGCACAACCAAAAGCATTGAAACGCGCAATACACACTTTCTTGGCTGCTTCACGCGCAGGTTTCAGATAGTCGCGTGGATCAAACTTGCTTGGATTTTCAAACAGGTAGCGGCGAATTGCGCCAGTCATCGCCAAACGAATATCAGTATCAATATTGATCTTACGTACACCGTTCTTAATGCCTTCTTGAATTTCTTCAACAGGCACACCGTAAGTTTCTTTCATATCGCCACCAAACTCACGAATCTCCGCGAGCAACTCTTGTGGAACACTCGATGAACCATGCATCACTAAATGCGTATTCGGAATCCGTGTGTGAATTTCTTTGATGCGCTCAATTGCCAAAATATCGCCTGTAGGCTTCTTCGTAAATTTATAGGCGCCGTGACTAGTACCAATCGCAATAGCTAAGGCATCACACTGAGTAGCCTTTACAAAGTCAGCCGCTTGCTCAACGTCTGTCAACAATTGCTCGCGCGTCATTTTGCCATCGGCACCATGACCATCCTCTTTATCGCCTTGCATTGTCTCTAGCGAGCCGAGAACACCCAACTCCGCTTCAACAGTAACTCCAATGGAGTGAGAGAACTTCACCACCTCTCTAGATACATCGACGTTGTATTCATAGCTAGCAACCGTCTTCCCGTCAGCCTCTAAGGAGCCATCCATCATCACGCTAGTAAAGCCACTCTTAATGGCCGCCATACACACCGCTGGACTTTGCCCATGATCTTGATGCATTACGACTGGAATATGTGGGTAAGCCTCAACCGCAGCTGAAATCAAATGACGCAAGAATGATTCGCCAGCATATTTTCGAGCACCGGCAGAGGCTTGCATGATCACTGGAGAATCTGCCTCATTAGCGGCCTCCATAATCGCCGTTACTTGCTCTAAATTATTAACGTTAAATGCTGGCAAGCCGTAGCCATTTTCAGCGGCGTGATCCAAGAGTTGTCGTAAAGATACTAAAGCCATGATGGTCTCTTAATTAAAAATGTTAGTGATAAATAGTTTGAATACAAATCTTAAAAATGAATTACTTCACCTGAATAATCTTGAGTGAATTGGTACCACCAGGCTCACCCATCGGCTCTCCCGAAGTCAGCACCACTACATCACCCGTCTTTACCGCCCCTAACTTTTTCAGACAATCCTCCACCTCCTGCAAGGCAGTATCGCGTTGTTTGGTGTAATCTAAGCCGATGGGGAATACATTGCGATAAGTGCTCAAGGCACGCTGAGTTGCAATCTTTGAAGTTAAAGCAAAAATAGGCAAATGAATATTGTGACGACTCATCCAAACCGCAGTAGATCCTGAGTCAGTCAAAGCAGCAATAGCATTGGCATTGAGGTGATGCGCTGTAAATAACGCGCCCAAAGCAATCGTTTGATCAATGCGTGCGAAGGTTTGATCTAAAAAATCTGTATCTAGCTTTACACGATCTGACCTTTCCGCCTCAACACAAATCTCGGCCATCGCCTTGATTGTTTGGACAGGATACATACCTGCAGCGGACTCTGCGGACAACATTACTGCATCTGTACCATCTAATACCGCATTGGCTACGTCACTTACTTCAGCACGTGTAGGTACTGGAGCATTAATCATGGACTCCATCATTTGCGTCGCAGTGATTGTAAATTTATCAGCCTCTAGCGCGAGTTTAATCATGCGTTTTTGCAAAGCAGGAACAGCGGCATTACCAACCTCAATCGCCAAGTCGCCACGGGCAACCATAATGCCGTCGCTCTCTGCGATGATGCTATTGAGCGCATCGGGCTCAATCGCTTCAGCACGTTCTACCTTCGCAATCGTGCGAACTTTACCAACGCCATGCTTTGCACTAGCTGCATCTGCTAGCTTGCGAGCATAGGCCATATCTGCACCGTCTTTTGGAAAACTGATTGCTAGAAAATCTACACCCATCGCAATCGCAGCATCCAAATCGGCGATATCTTTTTCTGTCAGCGCTGGTGCAGTCAAGCCCCCGCCAGCACGGTTAATGCCCTTGTTATTAGAAAGCGGTCCGCCTTGCTCGACGAGAGTAAAAATTTCTCCACCCTTAACACTTTCAACACGAAGAACAACTAAGCCGTCATTCAATAAGAGGCGATCGCCAGGTTTGACATCTTGCGGCAGCTCTTTGTAATCCAAGCCCACGCGCTCTTGATTACCGAGCTCACACGCAACATCCAGAATAAATTGCGCGCCTTCTTTTAAGAGAATTTTGCTATCAACAAATTTACCTACGCGAATTTTTGGGCCCTGAAGATCGGCCATGATGCCAACCTCTTTGCCAACTTCCGCAGAAATGCTTCGTACTAAATCGTGACGCGCTTTGTGGTCAGCAACAGTGCCATGAGAAAAGTTCATTCTCACAACATCCACGCCTGCACGAATCATCTCGCGCAATACTTCAGGCTTTTCTGATGCAGGCCCTAATGTGGCAATGATCTTTGTTGCTCTCAACATATTTAGTCTTTCGCTCTTTCAGCCAATACTGCAAAGGCTGGCAAGGTCTTGCCTTCTAAAAATTCCAAGAAAGCACCACCGCCAGTAGAGATGTAATCCACTTGATTTTCAATACCGTACTTTGCAATTGCTGCTAAGGTGTCGCCACCACCTGCAATCGAGAAAGCTGGTGAATGGGCAATTGCTGCTGCCAACATCTTGGTGCCACCACCAAACTGGTCAATCTCAAATACGCCTAATGGACCGTTCCACACAATCGTGCCGGCATGCGCCAACATAATAGATAAGCGCGCAGCAGTTTTAGGGCCAATATCCAAAATCATGTCGTCTTCTGCAACTTGATCTGCAGGTACGCGGTTCGCACGTGCCAACGGAGAGAGCTCATTCGCAACCACGACGTCCTCAGGAATGGGAACATGCGCACCGCGCTTTTCCATAATCTCCATGATTTCTCGAGCATCATTAACCAAATCTGGCTCTGCCAGTGACTTACCAATTGGCAAGCCTTTAGCCAACATAAAAGTATTGGCAATACCGCCACCAACAATCAACTCGTCTACCTTATCAGCCAAAGCTTTCAGAATGGTCAGCTTTGAAGACACCTTGGAACCCGCGACAATCGCCACCAATGGACGCTTAGGACTTGCTAGAGCACGACTCAAGGCATCCAACTCTGCAGCCATCAAAGGACCAGCGCAAGCAATCGGGGCAAATTTAGCCACACCATGGGTAGTTGCCTCAGCACGATGGGCAGTACCAAAAGCGTCATTTACATAAACATCACAAAGAGCGGCAATCTTCTTGGCCAACTCATCGTTGTTCTTTTTCTCACCGACATTAAGACGACAGTTTTCTAGCAATACCAATTCGCCTGGATTCACTTCAAAACCACCATTGACCCAATCACTAATTAAAGGGACCTTGCGATTCAAAAGGCTTGCTATCCGATCGGCTACTGGCGCCAAACTATCCTCGGGCTTGAACTCACCCTCCGTTGGACGCCCCAAGTGGGAGGTCACCATGACCGCTGCGCCAGCATCTAAACACATTTGCACTGCCGGCATCGAGGCCCTGATGCGGGTGTCTTCCGTGATATTGCCCACATCATCCTGAGGGACATTGAGGTCAGCACGGATTAAAACCCGTTTTCCCTTGAGAAGACCTGCCGCAGCTAGTTCACTTAGTCGTTTTACTTTAAAGAGAGTTTCCGGCATGAGAATGGGCAAATTTAGTGGTTTGTGGGGAATGCTCCATTCTAAATCGTCTGGGCTTTAGACCCCAAGGGAATTGGACTACCCCGTCACGCTCCCTGCTCTACAATAAAGGCTGAGACGTATTCCAGGCCTAGGGGTTCCCATTGGCTTGGTACCCTGTTTTACCGAATTGAATCACCCAATTTATTACATATTTAAAAGGTAGAGAAAATGTCGATGTCCGACCGCGATGGCTTTATTTGGTCCGATGGGAAGCTTATTCCCTGGCGTGAGGCCAATATTCATGTGCTAACGCACAGTCTCCACTACGGTATGGGTGTATTTGAAGGTATTCGCGCATATAAAACCCCCCAAGGTACCGCCATTTTCCGCCTTCAAGAGCACGTTAAGCGCTTATTCAATGGAACCAAGATTTTCCAGATGAGCATGCCTTGGACTCCTGAGCAGATCAGTAACGGCATTATTGAGGTGGTTAATAGCAATAAGCTGGAATCTTGCTACATTCGCCCAATTATCTTTATCGGCTCCCAAAAACTCGGCATCTCCCCAAAAGGCAATAGCATCCACACAGCAATCGCTGCTTGGGAATGGGGTGCGTATCTGGGCGAGGATGGCATTAATAAGGGTATTCGCGTTAAAACCTCCTCATTTACACGCCACTTTGTGAACTCTTCACTGGTTCGTGCCAAGGCTTCTGGTTATTACATCAACTCCATTTTGGCCAACCAAGAAGTAACAGCCAATGGCTACGATGAAGCCCTCCTGCTTGATACGGAGGGTTATGTATCTGAAGGCTCTGGCGAGAACATCTTTATCGTAAATAACGGCATTATTTACACGCCTGATCTAGCTTCTTGTTTAGACGGCATCACCCGTAACTCCATCATGCAAATCGCTAAAGACCTTGGCTATGAGTTGCGTGAGAAGCGCATTACTCGCGATGAAGTGTATTCAGCAGATGAAGCCTTCTTCACTGGTACTGCCGCTGAAGTTACACCAATTCGTGAGTTGGACGATCGCACCATTGGTGACGGTAAGCGCGGTCCGATTACCGAGCAAATCCAGAAGACCTACTTTGATGCGGTCTACGGTAGAAGCGATAAATACAAGTCTTGGTTAACTTACGTTAAGTAATAGGAATTCAGAGAATGAGTGACGCTCAAGTTGTAATGGTTAATGGCAATACCGATTTGCCTTTACATTGCCCAACCAATAAAACACCCAGCTGGAATTCACATCCACGTGTATTCCTGGATGTTGCTAAGATGGGTGAAGCAAAGTGTCCTTATTGCGGCACTGAGTACAAACTCATTCCTGGTACCGAGCCCCACGGGCACTAAGCCTACCAGCACCCCAAAGCGGGGTGCTGTGTCGGGATACCTTATATGAATCGTATTCTGATCATCGCCCCCAACTGGATTGGCGATGCCGTAATGTCCCAGCCGCTCCTGGCAAATCTAAAAATTCTTTACCCGCAGTCTCAGATTGATGTTTTAGCAAGCCCTTGGGTCGCGCCAATTTATCGCGCCTGTGAAGAAGTTCATCAGGTCATTGAAGCGCGCCTAGAGCATAAGCAGTTGCAATGGGGCTTACGCAAACAACTCGCAAAGCAATTGGAATTAAATCAATATGATGCTTGCTTTGTACTACCAAATAGTTTGAAGTCCGCACTCATTCCTTGGCTTGCCAATATTCCGCTACGGATTGGGTATCGAGGAGAGATGCGCTTTGGGCTAATTAATCTTGCCTTAGATAACCCCAGCAAGATTGATCGCCCTCCAATGGCAAATCATTACCTTGCGCTCTGCAATGTCATGGATCATTCAGAAAAGATTGGTGCCATCAAGCCTGCAGATCCCAAGCTCAACATCTCTCTTGCGGCCAAGCAATCAGTCGGTAAGAAGCTGCAAGCAAATGTAATTAACGAAAAATCGATCTATGTATTTTGCCCTGGTGCTGAGTACGGCGTAACAAAACGCTGGCCTACTCAGCACTTCGCTACCCTTGCGCAGAAACTAACTACAAATGAACCAAATGCACACGTCATTCTTTTAGGTGGTAAGAGTGATCACGCATTAGGCGAGGAAATTATTTCTCAGGTGACAAACACTGCACAAATTCAGAACTGGTGTGGAGAAACTTCACTTGATGAAGCGATTGCAACCATTGGCATGAGTAAGGCGCTAATCAGCAACGATTCTGGATTAATGCATATCGGCGCCGCATTAAAGGTTCCTCAGGTGGCGATCTTTGGATCCAGTGATCCGCACCACACACCACCACTGTCTGACAAAGCGAAGATCATCTATCTCAACTTGCCATGCAGCCCTTGCCATAAAAGAGAGTGCCCACTAGGGCATCTCAAATGCTTAAAAGGTATTTCGCCAGGCAATGTACTAGAAGCCATTCAGAATCTTCATTAATTTCGCATCAATCTAAGTCACCTGAAAGTAAGCCATGCCAAAACTAGCCAGACTTTTTCATAATGCCGATGAAGTGGTGGATGCTTGGCGTGATGCCTTAAAACATCGTGACGTTAAAAGTGCTCTGGCAATCTGGCTAGATGATGACTCAATTACTTGCGTACTACCAGAAGGTCAACGCCTAAGTGGTCATGCAGAAATTCGAGCTGGCCTAGAGCGCCTCCTAGCTAAGCAGGCTCTCTTTTTAGAACCCATTGCCTGTATTAGCCATTCAGTTTTAGGTGCTGCCATCTATGACACCACTGAAGCAGTTCATCTGCGTGCTGATCAAATTGAGGCGGAGTTCTTCATTAATATCACCTTAGTTCTATTACAAGATAGTCAAGGATGGCGCATTGCCCACCTACATGCAAGTCATTCAACTGAAGATACTTTTGATGCACCTTCAACTCCACATGGATTACATTAATTCATAGTGGTGCAAAGATTACCACCTCATGGATGAGCAAGTTCTACGATCGCTGATTAAGTGGCCGAATGTTCCGCACTGCTTCGGTTGGTTGGCACTTGATCGTCGCGGTCAATGGCGCATGCGAGATGAATTCGCGCAAGCCAATCAATTAGCAGGAAGTGTCATTCAACATGCAGCCCTCAATGAATTCATCTCCAGAAATTACGCTTGCGATTCCTCTGGCAGATATTTTTTTCAGAACGGGCCTCAACGGGTTTTTATTACATTGGATGCCACGCCATTCATTGCCAGAATCATTCCCACCGCAAGCGGCCCTCAGCTTTCAACCCAGTGCGGCACAGAGATAAAACCGCAGGGTGCCCTGAGTGATGAAAAAGGTAATATTTACATTACTGGAATCATTGCGCAATCACTCTCTGATCAAATCGATAGCGCAGTATTTACTAGAACTGAAACCCTATCAGTTGCACTACTACATGATCATGATTTAGATCTATTCTCAGATCAATCGAAAGTGCTGGAGGATGCCTGTAGTTTTAGAGGCTCCTGGCTATGGAATGGAAAATATTTGCCAATCGAGCCCATCCACTCAGCCGAACTGAGTGAGCGCTTTTACTTTGTGAAAGTGCCTAGCAATTAATCAACTGGGCATATTTTTGCCCTGCTCCTTCAGCTCTTCTTGATATTCTTTTTGCATCTGACGAAGGCGCGCATCAATGCTAGAGGCCTGATAAAAATCTGCTCCACCAGAAGATCTAGCAATCTTAAGTTGCTCAATGGCAGATGGCCAAGCACCCTCAAGCGCATACTTTTCTCCAAGAGCGTAATGGCGCATTGGTACGTTCTTTGCCTGGTCATAAGCATTCGATAGCATGGTCCACCATACGACCTCATTGGGCTGCAACCTAGTACGAGCCTTTAACCAGGTGATGGCGTCATTATTGCGACCAAGCTTGAGATAGGCATTCATCATCGCTGCCCCAGCAGCATAAGATTGTGGGTAAGCCTTTAAAGTCGCTTGAGCAATTTGCAGGGCCTCATCACCTTTATCTCTAGCTAATGCCAGCTCGGAAGAGGTAATGTCTAAAGAGAGACTTTGCCGCTGAATGGGCGATCCTGGTGCACTAGCGTTATTGACTTGATTGCGCGCTTGCTGTAAGTAACTTGCAGCCTGATCAAACTTACCCTGCTTTTGAGCTACCAGCGCGAGCCCATAAAAACCTTCCAACTGCTTTCCTGGGTCCGACTGTTTACTTAAAGCCTCAAAGGTATTTTTTAAGTCATACATCTGACTCGAGTTTCCGGACTGCTCCATACGAGCTCGCGCCTTGATGAAATAAAACTCTATTGCCGTTGGTACGTTTCTATTGGCGATATTACGAGCACGATCTTGCATATCTGCAATACGGTCAGTGGTTAAGGGGTGGGTACGCACATAGGATGGCACGCCACTATCCATAATCCCAGTCGCCTTTTGTAAACGCTGGAAAAATCCTGGTGCGCCATTGACGTCATAACCACTCGCCGCCAGAATCTGAAAGCCAATACGATCCGCTTCGCGCTCAGCATCTCTTGAATAGGAGAGCTGGTTATTGACCGCCACCGCTTGACCACCCTGCATCAGACCCGAAGCTGCGCCTGGATTACGTGAGGCAGCTAAGGCGCCCAACAATATGCCGGCAAGGGCAATCATAGTATTGGTCGTTTGCTTATCCATTTGCCGCGCTAGGTGGCGTTGCAAAACGTGACCAGTCTCGTGACCCATCACCGAAGCAACCTCAGAGTCAGTCTCCGCGCTAACCAGCAATCCCGTATGAAAACCGATAAATCCACCAGGCAATGCAAACGCGTTAATACTACTGTCTTTAACCGCGAATACCTCAAAGTTATAAGCGCCACTACCCTGTTCATTAGCACCACCCAATTGCAAACGTTTTGCTGCTTGCAATAGGCGTCGCTCCATTTGGTTTAAAAAATCATAGATCGGCAAATCATTCGAATAATCTGCATCCGGACGAATCTGGCGCATGATCATCTCGCCATATTTTTTCTCATCCATACGACTTAAGCTATCGCCACCAGGATCACCCATATCGGGAAGCACAAAGCTTGGTTGAGTTTGGGGTACGTTCCGTGATGGCAGATTCGAGGAGCGAGCATCAGGCGACTGAACCGCTCTACCAAGGTTTTGCAAAGCCGCTGACTCACCTTGGACCGATACATCCCCTGTTGCCGAGGAGGGTGCAGGTCCAGCTGCATAGACGAAACCCGCACTAGGACAAGCCAAGCTCAGAATGAGCTGGCCAGCCAAAACTCGCTTAAATAGCGCTGATTTTTGTGATGTCTTTATGACTTGCATCCCTATATGGTAAAACTTATCCCATGAACAAACTAACTCATTTTGATGCCAGTGGCCAAGCCCATATGGTCAACGTTGGAGACAAGCCCAATACCCATCGGATTGCCATTGCTACAGGCAGAATCACTATGCTGCCAGAGACTTTCAGCATGATTGAGGCAGGCACTCACAAAAAGGGGGATGTTTTAGGTATTGCCCGAATTGCAGGCATTCAGGCATCCAAAAAGACGTCGGACTTGATACCCCTTTGTCACCCACTAGCTCTGACACACGTAAGCCTCGAATTTACCCTCAATAAAGACACCAGCAGTATCACCTGCCAAGTCAGGGCCGAAACTACTGGCCCAACCGGCGTCGAAATGGAAGCCCTGACTGCAGTCCAAGTAGCCCTCCTCACAATTTATGACATGGCCAAAGCGGTTGATAGAGGCATGGTGGTGGGTGATGTACATCTACTCGAAAAGAGTGGTGGCAAGTCTGGGGAGTGGAAGGCGACCTACTAGTGACTAACCTATAAAACAATAACGAGAGACTAAAAACACTCTTGGCCTAATCCTGTCCTACCAAGGAGAGGTAAATGGCAACATTTCGCAACCGAAGCGGTAAGTGGCAAGCACGAGTTCAAATTCAAGGTCACGCTCCGCTAAGTAAAACCTTCATTAATAAAGTCGATGCCGAGCGCTGGGCAAAGCAGGTTGAAGTCGAAATGCAAAAAGGTAGTTATACCAACCTTGTGCTGGCTGAACGCACTACTTTTGCTGAAATCATCGAGCGTTATATAGCTGAAGTATTGCCCACTATGCGTGGGGGCAAGGCCGACTTCATTCGTTTGAAGGCTCTAGCAAGGCGTCCAATAGCAAAACTAAACATGGTGAGCCTAACCCCTCAAAAGATTGCAAAACACAGGGATGAGCGCCTTAAAGAAATAGCGCCAGCAACGGTCATCAGAGAGTTATCCTACTTTTCCTCAATCATCACCCATGCTCGTAAAGAATGGGGAATCAATATTATCAATCCCGTAGCACTAGTAGCGAGACCTAAAAACCCACAGGGTAGAAGCCGTATATTAGATGCAGCCGAAACGAGTGCCTTATTTGAAGCCTTGAGACCCACTGGGCGGCGTTCGATATGGATGCTGCCTTTAGTAAAGCTGGCGCTTGAAACTGCCATGCGTAGAGGTGAGTTACTGGGGCTGCGCTGGGAGCATGTAGACCTTCAACGACAAACAATATATTTGCCATTAACCAAGAATGGTACCAGCAGAACGGTACCGCTATCAACCCATGCGATTCAAATTTTGACTGAGATACCACGTAACTTAGACGGGCGAGTTTTTCCGCTTACTCACGAGGTAGTGTCACAAGCATTTAATAGAGCAAGAAAGCAGGCTGGAGTGAAGGACATTAGATTCCATGACTTGCGACATATGGCTATTACACATCTAGCAGAGAAGCTACCTAACTTGATTGAACTATCAGCCGTGTCCGGCCATAAGAGCCTTGCAATGCTTAAGCGCTACTATCATCCAAACCCAGAACTTCTCGCACAAAAGCTTGGGTAATCAGCTGGCAGGGTAGAATTTTTAGCAAGTATGAACCCCTCAAGCAAAAAACGTGGTCGACCAAAATCATTAAAAACTCTTGAAAAAGAGCGTATTGATGAAATATTAAGTGCATGCCCGCCAGCTCTAAAAATGACTCCTCAGCAAACTAAGGAGCAAAATGAAATTTTTGAGTCTTACAAAAAAATCGTCAGGGATCTTTACACCAAATTTAGCCCCACTATTCCCCAAGAATTAATCGAAGAATATGCTTCGTTACAAGATGAAAGTACAGACGGCTACGAACAAAAAATATTAGCCAACTGGAAAAAGGCGCATGAAGCATTATCAATCGGTCAAAAATTAGGGGCGAGAGAAACGGTAAAAAAGGCAACTGAACGTGCCCAAAAGGTATGGGGCAAAAATCAAGACTTAGCCAAAAGAATTGCTACCAAAAACCTATCAGTAACGGGTGCCTCAAAAATAATTTTGAATGAGTGGGATAAGCGAGGTGATGGCGAATCGCAACCAACCGTTCGAACCATCTCAAATTGGTACAAACGTAAATAGTTGGAAAAGGCTTGTTGAGCTAAAAAATAAACTCAGAAATACTAGGACACCCTTTTATCGAAAGTGTCCAAATGAACAACAACCAACAAACCGAAATAAAAAATCTGTGGATCTTTAAAACAGTTAGCCCAAATAGCATCCTTGAGCTACGAGCGATAGCATCCAATAAGTCACCCATCACAAAAATTTATAGGGCAGACCAGTTTATTGATATTGATACGCTCCAACAGGCTTTTGAAGATGAGGCAATCAAGCTAAATCAAGTGGGGTACAACATTTATGTTGTGATGAACCCCATCAAAGAGTCATTTAACGGCCAGTCAGCTAAAGATGAGGATATTGCTCATCGTGATTTACTTCTAATTGATATTGATAGAGCCACAGCGAGCAAGGAACCTGCTAACCAAGCAGAACTAGAAGCCGCCCACTCACTAAGCGAAGATATATCTACCTACCTAGCTGGGGAAGGATGGGGCGAGCCCATAAAAGTGCTTAGCGGAAATGGCTACCACCTTTATTACAAGCTTGGTCAATTACCCAATGACGCTAAGCACAAGGGATTAGTCGAAAGTAGCCTCAAAGAATTGGCAAACCGATTTGATACCAGCATAGTAAAAATAGATACTTGTGTATTTAATGCTTCACGCATTACCAAAGTACCCGGAACCATTGCCTACAAGGGCAAGGCTTCTTTAGATAGGCCATATCGTATGGCAAGGGTATTGTCATGATACAAATTACAAGCTCTATGCTCGAATCTCTAGCGGGCAGTCAGGCCATCCAAAGTTTTGGCGATACCCCTGAATACTTAACTGGGTACACCCCCCACCTTGCAATGCCCTCATTCGCATGCACGCCACCCGAAACCCCTCAGGAAATCGAAAAATTACAGCTTGCTTTAGCCGACCTATCACCCGATGTAGGTAGAGGAACTGGCAGTTTTTATGATGCTCAAAACACTCCCGCTGTTGATTATTGGTTGGCGAGTATCTGGGCAATCAAAAGTCTTAACTGGTCTTCTGGGAAAGATATAGCTCGCTCATGGTCACAACAAAGTGCACGATATACCGATGAAGGCTTTGAAAAGGCATGGTATTCCTACAATATTGGCCATAAAAACCCAATCACTATCAGCTCACTTTACAAAAGAGTAGCTGAGATTCGATCTGCCAAGGGGAATGGGGGTTGCAACTTACAAACTAGGGGTAAATTTAATCTCTTAAGCCCCAATCAACTAGCAGCAATTACAAGTACCGAATGGATTGTAAAAGGAATCCTCCCGGAAAAAGGCTTAGCTGCACTCTATGGCCCCAGCGGCTGTGGAAAATCATTTCTAGCCTTCGATCTGATGACGGCTATTGAACACAAAGACTACTGGTTTAGATTTAAGGTCAAGAATAGACCTGTTGTTTACATAGGCCTAGAAGGTAAGTCAGGCTTAAGAACCCGTATTGCTGCTTGGCAAAAAGAAAATGGCTCAGTGCCACTAGCTAATTTAAAAATCATTACTGATAACTTCAATTTAAAAACTAAAGGAGAGGTAGTCGAGCTAGCCAATCAAATTAATGCTGAGAACATGGGTAATGGGGTTATTGTGATCGACACACTCAATCAAGCAAGCCCAGGGTCAGATGAAAACTCTTCGGTTGATATGAGCAACAACATTGCGCATTTAAAGCTACTCCAAGAGCTCACCGATGGATTGGTAATCATCATCCACCACACAGGCAAGAATGCAGCCCAGGGGTTACGAGGCCACTCGAGTCTCAAAGCTGCGCTGGATGCCAATATAGAGGTTACAGGGGGTGATAAAAAATCCTGGTTACTAGAAAAATCGAAAGATGGAAAGGATGGTATTTGTCGCGGATTTACTCTCAAAGTAATTAAATTGGGATTAGATGCCGATGGCGATGAAATCACCTCCTGCGTAGTAGAGCAAGATCACAATCTAGTATTCACAAAACCCGAACCAAGTGGGGCAATTCAAAAGAATGCTTTGAAGGCAATTAAGGAAAAATTAAGGCTTGCTCCCAAAATAAGCGTTGAAGGTGCTATCGACATCATTAAGCCAACCCTAACAGCTACCAAGCCCAATCAACGGGGAAATAGAGCAAGGGCCATTATTCAGGGGCTTATTAATGGTGGTCACTTGAATGGTGCTCTTGAGAATGATGAGGGGGTGGTATGGCTAGATTAGTGTCAAAAAAATCACAGTCAAAATATTCCACCTTATATAGGTGGAATGGACATTTTGGACATTTGACCAAGACCATAAAGTTGATAAATCCTAGTTTTGGACATTTTGGATAGGGCAATCATGTCAGATAACCAGATGCTGCCACCACTCATTAACGAGCCGCTATATCTTCAGATTCAACGCCTAAAAGAAGAGGTTGAGAAATCTAATCTAAAGAGCGCCTCAGTAAAACCTAAAACCCCACCCATATACACACTAGAGGAAAAGTTAGTGCAGTGGATTCAATCGCTAACTCCAGCGCAGCTAGAAAGGCCGCACACGACTACAGAAGTCATCAAACTAGCATCCCTCACTGGAAAATACCGAACTCGCCCTGCACTGCAAGAAGTGGCTCAGCTACTACGAAAGCATGGGTTTAAACATAAGCGTAGCTGGACTAATGCCAGCCGAAATCAACGTTATTGGAAATTTATAGGAACAGAAAAATGATTGACAAAGAAAAAATTATTGCAGCAAGAGTGGCCGCAAGGCTGGGGGATTCTGAGGAGCTACCGACATGCAATTATGAAGACTTTTGCAAAGACTATAAAGGTCAAAAATCACTGAAACAGAAAAAATGGCGAGAGTTTGAGATTGCCTGCCAACCCATAGAAGGAAAGGTCAGACTAGCTAAACATCATGCCCAAGAGATCCATAAATACATGGAATACAAATTAAGTAGCGAACTGCTTAACGGAAAGCAAGAGTTCATAGGGGATATCAGACCTGTATGCAGCACGATTGAGGATTTTCCAAGCCGAATTATCGAAAGGTTAGCACCAGTGTTTGTGGCTTTTGACATATTAGACCCGGATCACCAACTCGGAAAGAATTTTGAGTCTACGACAGCAGAGTTTGAGGCTGAAGTTGCAGCCGTATGCAATCAATTTCCAAGTGGAAAGGGTGTGCATAAAAAACGATTGAAAAAGCTTGTTCCGATAGGTCAAAAATATTTGCGAAAATGTCTTGATATCACTGGTACAGCGATTGAAGGGTGTTCGCCATAACAGTATTTGTAATTTATATGACATCGGCACAAATCGGACTTTGGTCAACGCCACCTGCGAAATACTGAGGGATCAATTCAATACGGGCATGGGCTTAGGCTAAGTAACTGAAATAAATAATGAAATTACTGACTAGATTTAACATCCGCACGATAAGCTCCCCGACAAGCGCTGGCGGCGGGTGATAATTCCGGAGCAGAGTCAATCAGTCTACACAGACTTCTATTAATAGAGTAGTTTATTTCTACTATAAATGTCTTCCTAGTTTGATGCTTTATGTATCAGCACCGATTAATTGCCGCACCTCACGACGATATTCGCAAATTACCAACTTCTCGCCCTTCAGAAGCTACAATCAAATATGGTTCTTAATTTCAATAAGCAACGGATAATAATTGGCGCATTATTTCTAGCGCTCATCTTTATCTTAAGCGCAGTAGGATCGTTTTATTTATTGCGGCAAAACACAATAGATGATCGCTCTTCGCAGATCTCGAGCTTAACATTGGTGCTTACTGAGCAGCTAAACCAAACAATATACTCTGCCAATTCGGCTCTAGATAACATGATTGCCGAAGTAAAAGCGGCTGATGTAAAAACAGAACAAGAGTATGTCAAGTTTGTCAGCTCCAAAG
>NZ_NCJB01000019.1:23560-42664 GCF_002282275.1 Polynucleobacter sp. 39-46-10
GTAGCAACCTACGTTGATGCCAAAGGTAAAGTCATCAACTTTTCTCGCTCTTATCCGGCGCCGCAAATAGACCTTTCCGAGCGTGATTATTTTCAGTTTCTTAGCAAAACGAGTACTGATGCCGTGTTCTATAGCAAGCCTGTGCACAACAAAGGCAATGGAAAGTGGGTGTTTTACTTAGCAAAACGCATTATTGGAGCTAATGAGCAGTTTATAGGTTTAGCCATAACTGGCATATCGGTCGAAACTTTCTCACAGCTTTATGAGGCAGTCGGCAATAACCTTGGAGTCGGCGCTGCAATTGCACTCTTTAAAGATGATCAAACCCTTCTCGCCAGGTGGCCTCATACCGAAGAGCGGATCGGTAAGATCAATAAGAACGTAGCCCTTAATAAAGTCATACAAAACCCAGAGCTATTTGGCCAGGTTTTCATAACCAATGCCGCTAGTGAAATTGGTGATGGAGCAAGCGTAAAGCGTTTGCTGTCCTTCAGAAAATCTTCTCAATATCCATTTATCATCGCCATTGCAGCAGATGAGCAGCTGTATGCTAGTGCTTGGCGAAAGAGCACTCTGAATATTGCTTACACCTTATTCCTCGGCTTAGCTGTCATCCTTATCGCCACTATCTTATTGCTAAAATCAATAAAACTTTCTTCAAAGCACCTCCACTTAGCAAACCACGACCCACTTACCCAGTTACCCAATCGACTCTTACTGACAGAGCGCTTAAAGTTAGCCATCTCGCTTGCGCATCGCAATAAAACGAAATTGGCTGTGATCTTTATTGACTTGGATAATCTTAAGAGAATCAACGATTTAGAGGGGCATGCATCAGGTGATGAAGCAATTAAAACTGCTGCCAGTCGTTTACTGAGCGCCGTTCGAGCATCGGATACAGTGGCTCGTATTGGCGGCGATGAGTTTGTCGTGGTGTTGAGTCATATCGATTCCACAGAAGGTGCGCAATTAGTAGCAGAAAAAATAAGGACGCTCATTTTGGAGCCATTGCGTATTGAGGGTAAGACGCTCATTACAGGGGCTAGTATTGGTATAGCTATTTATCCTGAGCATGGGGAAGATGAAGCCACTCTTAGCTCTAATGCTGATAAAGCCATGTACTACGCCAAGTTCAATGGGAAAAATCAAGTTCAGCTCTTTGAAGATAACTTAGAGACCAAGAGGCCATAGTGACTATTTTTTGAAGTGAGATTATAAAAATCGTAACAGTCACTGTCTTTTTTAATCAAGTAGCACCAAGGTTGGGTTTATAGGCAGCAATCAACGCAACCTTTTTATATCCATACTGAAAGCGCAGGCCCTTATGTCAAAAAAAATTAATCCGATCAAGAGACTCAATTTTATTTTGATTGTCAGCATCTGTATTGGCGAAGCATTGATTATGTTTTTAATACCCTATTTTGGAGCGCTATCAACCCTCGCCTCTGTCATTCTGGACGTGGCTCTGCTTACGCTCATTACCATTCCAGTTGTAATGTGGTTGGTGACTAAACCAATGAATCAATATCTTCATGATCTAGAGTCTGCCAAACATACAATTTCTGTAAGAGAAGATCAGATGCTCGTCGCATTAAATGCTTTATCCAAGGCAAAGGATGATGCGACTGGCGGTCATAGTATGCGCACCCAAAAATATGTTCGGGTTTTAGCAAATCGACTAAAAAGTATGGGTCACCATACGCAAACCCTGACTGAGGAACATATTGACAGATTGATCAAGGTGGCGCCACTGCATGATTTGGGCAAGGTGGGTATTCCGGATCACATACTCAACAAAGAGGGCCGATTCACGGAGGAGGAGCGAGAGCTCGTCTATGGTCACCCGATGATTGGAGAATCTATTTTGATTGCATCGCAGTCAGAAGAGGTTGAAATGGAGTTAATTTCTACTGCTATTAAGGTAACCGGGGCACACCATGAGAAGTGGGATGGTTCGGGTTACCCTAGGAATTTACGAGGAGAAGAAATCCCCATCGAGGCACGCATTATGACGGTTGCTGATGTATTTGATGCATTAATTACTAATAGACCCTACAAAAAACGCTGGACTATGGATGAGGTCTATAGCGAGATCGTTACTAATAGTGGCACTGCTTTTGATCCGATTGTTGTGCAGGCTTTTATTGCAGAGCGTCAAACCTTTGAAACGATTGCTAGTAAATATTAAACACATGCTTTCATGGTGGCTCTGAGCGGTAAGCGGTCTTACTGCCACATAAATTAATTAAAAGGCCAGTGTTTGTCACAGCATTCCTTGTGGTGGTAGACCAAAAAAAATGTACTTTGGGATCTGCTATTACCCTAACTAGTGTTTTGATAAATACTTCATATTTATCTAGTGTTGCCATAAGTATTCCGACTTACCCCACCCTACTGCTCGTTAACTATGGATGCTAGCTCTTGCCGCTCAAATAGTAATTTTGCTGCTACCTCAACTTCTTGCATTGCCCTATCAAGACCTAATACCGGTCGATAAGGGTGCTGAAGTAGAGTCAACCGTATTAGCAACTGCAAGCGCTTTTGCTTTACATAATATCTCTACAAACATGTCATGCTAATAGTGGGGATTGTTTCACGACACCCTAGAGATCTCTAGCTAATGAAACTTCTAACTACAACACTATAAGGGGTAAATATGAACAACACTAACCCAGCAGATGATTACTCAGATCACACAGAAGATGTCCCCACCCTTTCCGCAAGATTCACCGCAAAAAGAGCTATATCCAATGCCATTACCCAGGCAAAAATTACCGATGGGACATACAAGCCACAAAAAATTATTTGCAGATTTACACCCAGCGGGTCATTCAGCAAGTGGCTTGATCAAGATGCAGATTAGAGGCTAAGTCAAAGTACAACGTGTGTATGCTTAGTTTTTTGCCGGGCGCTCTTTACGGGATACCTCAAGACACCCCCCGTATACAGTCTTGAGTTGTCCAGTCGCCACCCCTATGTACCCACCTGCCTAAGGCATAGATAAAGAAATCACATATTTAATTGATGAAATTTCTATACAGGTCTGATGTGGATTATGCTTGACCTAACGTTGTCCTTATTGGACTAATTTTTTAACCCGATAGGTTTAGGTTTCAGTTGTTTTAATTTCTTAGTTCTATGTTTTTACTAGGTTTCTTACTGCAGTCCAAGTAGCCCTCCTCACAATTTATGACATGGCCAAAGCGGTTGATAGAGGCATGGTGATGGGTGATGTCCACCTGCTGGAGAAAAGTGGCGGGAATTCAGGGGAGTGGAAGGTTGGCTAGAGGGAATGTAAAACCTTCATCCTGACAGCTATTTAGAAGAGGTGAGGCCCCCATTAAGCTTAGCCCCAGGCACCCCTCCTATCGATGGATGCACACATATGTTTTTGCAACTCGCCCCACCCCAAGCATCTCCAGAGGGTTATTAAGTAAAGCCTGATAGTCATAGCAAATCCTGATCATTAAGCTCATACTGGGTACTAGTTGCCAAAGAAAATATTGGCACCTTTAGCTAAATTTTAGAGCTCATGCTGAGAACAACTTGACTATCAAAAAACGCTATACCCAAATTTCTACTGCCCTAATCCTTTCCGCACTCCTCATTCCAAGCATCTCGAGAGCAGAATTGGGCGGTAATGCGGCTTCAGTATTGGCGGAACAAAAGGAGTTTGGCTCTCTGTTAACTACTGATACAAAGAATGGCACTACGGTCTATATACAAACTCTAGCATCTGGAACTATTCTTAAAGAATTTCTCTCAAGTACTGGGGTTGTTTATGCAGTGAGTTGGAGTGGTCCAAGCCTTCCAAACCTGCAGATCATTTTGGGTAGCTATTTCAAAAACTACCTCGCGGCACTGAAACAGTCTCGCGGTTCAATTTTTAGCACTACTGAAAATGTTGTGATTCAGTCATCCGGGATGATGGGTGCATTTCAGGGATTTGCCTTTTTACCCAAACAAGCTCCGTCCGATTTCACTACCAGCAGCCTTGGGCAATGAAGTTCTCCTTCTCGCGCAACAAAATTAGTGTTTGCCTCCTGCTACTCATGTTGGCCTCATGCGGAGGTGGGGGCGGAGACACTGCATCTAACAACTCCGGTTCGATACCCCCCCATCCAGGCAAATGAGTACTTTAGTAACAATCTCGCCCCAAATGCGATCAGCCTTAGCGTGCAAAATATTTACGGGAATGATGTCAATCTCCCTTACGTGAGTATCAAGATCTGTGAGCCCGGCACAACTCAATGTCAAACGATTAGCAATATCCTTCTAGATACTGGCTCAACAGGCCTTAGAGTCCTTTCTTCAACGCTTGGAACATTGCAATTAACTCCTCAAACTTATGGAGATGCACCTGTTGTAGAGTGCGCCACCTTTATATCTGGAGTTACTTGGGGGCCAGTCAAAGCAGCTGATATCAAGATGAGTTCGGAGCTAGCTAGCACCATCCCAATCCAAGTCATCGCTGACCCCAATTACCTCACCACTCCGACCGGCTGCAGCAATGGCTTACCCTCCCTACAATCAACTTCAACCTTAAAAGCGAATGGCATTCTTGGGATAGGCCTATTAATTTCAGATGGCCAAAGTTACTATGCTTGCCCATCAAATCAAACATCAAACTGTGTAGCAATCACCTTGGCAGCAAGCTCACAGGTTCAGAATCCAGTTGCTGCATTTGCAATCAACAACAATGGTGTTGTGATGCAATTACCCGGTATCAGCACCTCAGGGGCAGGCACCACCACTGGATCTTTATATTTTGGAATTGATACTCAATCCAATAATTCCTCAAATGGCGCAAGTATTATTCCCACCAATAGCTCTGGCTTATTCGTTACCGAATTTAATGGTGTTAACTATAGGCAAAGTTTTATAGATAGCGGCAGCAATGGCTTATTTTTCCCGGCAGGCAATCAAGCCGCCACATTAAAAACTTGCACTTATAGTATTGGGTTTTATTGCCCTGCCACCACACAGTCCTATGTGGCCACGGTTCCACTTCAAAATTTTATGACCGGTACGATCAACTTTTCAATAGCCAACGCAGATGCCTTAGTAAGTACTGGCAACACTGCATTTTCTAACTTAGGCGGTATATTAGAAAATCGATTTGACTGGGGTTTGCCATTTTTTTATGGAAAATCGGTGTACTTTGGCATTACTGGTAGGGCCAGTAATAATGCAGTTGGCCCCTACTACGCATACATAAACTAATTCTAGTTTTACAAGAATATGCTGCCAATTCGGCAGCATATTTGCATTCCTACGGCGCCCCTGAATCTATTTAGTGAGGCGGCACTCTGAAGGTAATAATTGTGGCAGTAAATTCGTCTCAGTAGACCGGCAAGACCAACCACCAGCCCAAGTTGATCCTTCTGGCTTGGATAGATCAATCGCCTTGGGAACATTAGCATCTGGGTCATTCGTTGGAATGAGATGTAGTGTGTTTTTATTGTCGGGTGCCACATTGTTCTGAAAGTCAATGGCAATAGAACCAGAAGGCGTGATCTCAATTAACTTCACGCTTCGCGTGGGCACAAAGGTAAAGGAGCCCTGGGTTGCCTCATCCATTGGCACAGTGCCTCTGCTAGCAAAAGCTTCTGTCACTGCCAGCTTAGCGCCAGAGGACAGATTCATACCTTCTACGAGGCGGCTACGCGCGATGTAATCCTGGTATTGAGGAACTGCGACTGCCACCAAGATGCCGATGATAGCTACAACTACCATTACCTCAATTAGAGTAAATCCAGAATCGCGTTGCTGATCTTGCTTGGGCATTTTTATTGGCTCCTGAGGTTAAATCCCTCATCATCCAGTCTATACCCAACACACTCAAGATGTCCAAATGTAAGAAAAGCCGGCTTTTAGGGCCGGCTTTTCTGATTAACGCGAAAGAAAATTAGTGCGCTTCTTTAGCAGCATTCTTTTTCTTAAAATACGTGCCAACTAAAATCACAATCGCAATACCAACCACTTCAAAAGCTAGCTTTGCATCCCCCAGCGCAGCCTGAATGCTGTCTTTGATTGCTGGATCATCTACCAACATGCCGCCAGCTAAGAAACCTAACAGGCCTGCACCTAGAGTGATAATGATTGGGAAACGCTCCATCACCTTTAACAACATTGCGCTACCAAAAATAATCAATGGAATGGACATTCCCAAACCAATAATCAGGAGCAAGAGACGAGTTTCTTCAGGGCCTTTTTGGGCAGCTGCTGCAACTGCCAAAACGTTATCCAAGCTCATTACCAAGTCGGCAATTAAGATTGTGCGAATAGCGGCCCAGATACTAGTCTTAGCCTCCATGTGCTCCTCGCCACCGCTATCAGACAAAAGCTGAATACCGATATAAAGTAGTAGCAGGCCACCGATAATTTTTAAGTACGGCAGGGTTAATAAAGCAACTGCAGTAATCGTGAGCACGACACGCAAGATGATGGCTGCAGCGCTACCCCAAAAAATGGCTTTCTTTTGTTGAGCAGGCGGCAAATTGCGGGATGCTAAAGCAATCACAACGGCGTTGTCACCAGATAACAAAATATTGGCAACGATGATTGAGAGTAATGCCGCCCAAAAAGCTGCGTCTGAAAATGCTGAAAAATCCATAATGTCTCCGTACTTTTATATATTTTAGTTTTAACTACTGGGTGCTACAAAAAACATGCCGACGAATCGGCATGTTTCTATGATTACAACATGGCTTTGAGCAAAGCAGCCATTTCTGAAGGATTTCTTGTTACCTTAAAGCCACATTCCTCCATAACCGCAAGCTTAGCATCAGCCGTATCAGCGCCTCCAGAAATCAATGCGCCAGCATGGCCCATACGCTTACCAGGAGGAGCTGTGACACCTGCAATAAAGCCAACCACTGGCTTCTTCATATTGGCTTTACACCAGCGAGCTGCCTCAGCTTCATCTGGACCACCAATTTCGCCAATCATAATGACCGCATCAGTGTCAGGGTCTTCGTTAAACATACGCATCACATCAATATGCTTCAAGCCATTGATTGGGTCGCCGCCGATACCTACTGCTGTGGACTGACCTAAACCAATTGCTGTCAATTGACCAACCGCTTCATAAGTCAAAGTACCTGAGCGGCTAACTACACCGATGCGGCCCTTTTTATGAATATGACCAGGCATGATGCCGATCTTGATTTCGTCGGGTGTAATGATTCCAGGGCAATTTGGGCCAAGTAACAAAGTCTTCTTACCACCAGCAGCTTCTTTTGCATGCATCTTGTTACGTACCTCCAACATATCCTTGACCGGAATGCCTTCAGTAATACAGATCACAAAATCCAGGTCAGCTTCAACAGCCTCCCAGATTGCAGCAGCAGCACCAGGAGGTGGAACATAAATTACAGAAGTGGTGGCACCAGTTTGCTGAGCAGCTTCTTTTACAGTTCCATAAATTGGAATATTAAAAATAGACTCGCCTGCTTTTTTAGGATTGACACCAGCTACAAAACAGTTTTTTCCATTTGCATATTCCTGGCACTTCTCAGTGTGGAATTGACCGGTCTTACCAGTAATACCTTGAGTAATTACTTTAGTATTTTTATTTACCAAAATAGACATATTAAAGTTCCTTGATTATTTGTTTTTCGCAACAGCAGCAACTACCTTAGTAGCAGCTTCTGCCATTGAATCGGCGCTAATGATTGGCAAGCCAGAGTCCGCAAGAATCTTCTTACCCAATTCCTCATTGGTACCCTTCATTCGCACAACCAAAGGTACAGTCAAGTTCACCGCTTTACATGCAGTAACTACGCCATCAGCGATCACGTCGCAACGCATGATGCCGCCAAAAATATTGACCAAAATTGCTTCAACGCTCTTGTTCTTAAGCATGATCTTGAATGCTTCTGTTACTTTTTCTGCAGTTGCGCCACCACCAACGTCCAAGAAGTTTGCTGGCTCGCCGCCAAATAACTTGATGGTATCCATCGTAGCCATTGCTAAGCCGGCACCGTTCACCAAGCAACCAATGTTGCCATCAAGCGAGATGTAAGCCAAATCAAACTTAGAGGCTTCGATCTCAGCTGCATCTTCTTCATCGATATCGCGATACGCCACGATTTCTGGATGACGATACAAGGCATTCGGATCGAAATTGAATTTAGCATCAAGCGCCTTGATCTTGCCGTTGCCTTCAAGAATCAATGGGTTGATCTCAACCAATGACGCATCGGTTTCCCAATAAGTCTTGTACAAATTCTTGAACACATCGCTAGCCATTGGAATAGAAGCATCTGGAACCCCAATGCCTTTCGCAATAATCTGGCAATCAGCGTCAGTTAAGCCAATTAATGGATCAACAAAAACTTTAATAATTTTTTCTGGATGAGATTCTGCAACCTCTTCAATATCCATGCCGCCTTCGCTGGACGCCATGATCACATTCTTTTGTGTGCCACGGTCGGTAACAATACTGAAGTAGTACTCTTTTTTAATATCTGCGCCATCTTCAATTAAGAGGCGATTTACTTTTTGACCTTCTGGACCAGTTTGATGGGTCTTCAACTGCATACCCAAAATTTCAGAAGCGTACTTTTTCACTTCGTCCATGCTTCGTGCTAATTTGACGCCACCGCCTTTACCACGACCACCCGCATGAATTTGTGCCTTAACAACCCAGACTGGACCGCCTAATTTTTCAGCGGCTTTAATTGCCTCATCAACACTAAATGCAGGGATGCCATTTGGAACTGGCACATTAAATTGGCGTAGTAATTCTTTGCCTTGGTACTCGTGAATTTTCATTATTACTCCCGAAACGGTATCTTTTGCAAGCGATGAGGATTAGTAAAGTCGGTTTAGCCGACTCCATAAGTCTATCATGCTGCAATGCGGCAACATGGCCTATTTGCTCCGTAATTGCCCTAGTCAGGACGGCCGGCGACTACCTTGGAAACTATATCTGAGCTGAAGCCCTTGGAAGCCAGAAAGCGGTACTGGCGAGCACGCTCCTTTTGCTCCGTTGCTAATGCACCAAACTTACGTAGCCATAGCTCATGAGCACGTTGATATTCTGTTGCTTTCAGATTCTTAAGTAGATCCGCCGTCTTTGAACTATCCACCCCAGCTTGTGCAAGCTCATCCTGTATTTTTCGAGCACCAAACCGCTCGCTACGGCGACGAACCAGCGCTTCTGCAAAGCGTTGATCGGAAAGCCAGCCACGAGCCTCAAAATCATCTAAAACAGCTTCAATCTGGACGGCCAACGGAATTGCTGGGATCACATCCTCAAAATCCTCATTGAGAGTCTGGAATTTCAGCATCCTTGCCGCAGATTCTTCGAGCTTCGCTGCCAGCCCCTTGCGACTGTACTCTCGCATGGATAAAAGGCGTAAAGCCCGAGCTTTGAGACTCGGGCTTTGTTTTTTACTTTTTTTAACGGTGCCGCCTAATTCTGACATTGACGAATTACGCTTCCTCTTCTTCGCTCAAAACGTCGCTGACTACTGCTGTGCCAGCCTTAACGCCCAACTTCGCACGAATCTTGGCTTCAATGTCTTTAGCAATGGCTGGATTCTCTTTTAAGAACTCGCGCACATTGTCTTTTCCTTGACCAATGCGATCACCGTTGTAGGCATACCAAGAGCCTGACTTTTCAACGATATCGGCTTCAACACCCATATCGATAATTTCACCTTCTCGGGAAATTCCTGCGCCGTACATGATGTCAAAGATGGCTTCGCGGAATGGCGGAGATACTTTGTTCTTCACTACCTTCACACGAGTCTCGTTACCGACCACTTCATCGCCCTTCTTGATGCTGCCGATACGACGGATATCCAAACGCATAGATGCGTAGAACTTGAGCGCATTACCGCCGGTGGTCGTTTCAGGCGAACCAAACATCACACCAATCTTCATACGAATCTGGTTAATAAAGATGACTGTTGTATTGGTGCGCTTAATCGCGCCAGTCAGCTTACGCAAGGCTTGGCTCATCAGGCGAGCCTGTAAGCCTGGCAATGAATCGCCCATATCACCTTCGATCTCCGCTCTTGGAACCAAGGCTGCTACGGAGTCAATGACGATTAAATCAATAGAGCCAGAGCGCACTAAAGCGTCAGCAATTTCCAAAGCTTGCTCGCCAGTATCTGGCTGAGAGATCAACAAATTATTTACATCTACACCTAGACGTGAGGCGTACTGAACATCTAAAGCATGCTCAGCATCGATAAAGGCACAAGTTCCACCAATCTTTTGCATCTCTGCAATCGCATGCAAAGTTAATGTTGTCTTGCCTGAAGATTCTGGGCCATAAATTTCAATCACGCGCCCACGAGCTAAACCGCCAACTCCAAGCGCAATATCTAAACCCAATGAACCGCTGGAAACTACCTGAATATCTTGATGAATCTCTGCATCGCCCAATCTCATGATTGAGCCCTTACCAAATTGCTTCTCAATTTGCGCCAAGGCTGCAGTCAATGCCTTTTGCTTGTCTCCGCTCATACCGTCAAATTCTGATGAGGCTGATTTTTTCTTATCATCCAAGGCCATTTTTTAATTCCTTTTCGCTATGTATTGGGCTATTTCCCGAAGTTTTCGTGCTTTTCAACAACTCAGAAGTTACTGTATATAAAAACAGTACTATTTGCAAGCGGCTTTTTAAAGGAATTTACGGATTTTTTACTAGGCCACCCTTGATTGAGGAGGTGCGATCCCAGTAGAAAAAGAGAGGTATAGCAACACCCCAAGCCAGTCCAAGCAGGATAAGGCCGCCAATTTGGCCATTAGCGCCCCATGCTCCAGCGCCCATTCTGACCCCAGCCTCGTAGGACATGGGCCCAGCAATAGCGCCCAGAACCACTCCTAGGATAGATCTACCGCGTAACCAAGCCAAAGAGCTATTAATGGTGCTGGCGACTAGGGCCCAAAGAGTCCACATCCATACCGGCGAGAGATAGGCGCTGGGCCAGGAGTTTTCAAAGCTTAAAAAGCCCCAATTAGCCATTAGGGTGTCGACTGCCACCCCAAATAGAGCTGCCTTGAGGAGCAGTTTTAGCTCCGAAATAGGTCGTGGTGCAAACCAGATATGAATTGCAAGATAGAGCAAAGTAGCCACTACGGGCCAAAAGACCTGTTGACTGGCCGCCCCAATAACGCAGGCAAACCAACCAACTTGGAAAAGGACGAAATTCCAAAATTTAGCCATCGATCGAACCCAAGCGATATTACCTAAGAAAAAGGCCACTGCCGATGGGCAATGGCCTCTTGATATGGTGGCGAATCAGGGATGCAAACAACGCTCTCAAGCACTTGATTTATATGGTATTAGGTAGGTACAAAGCCAATACTTACACACAGTTTTACACACACATTTCAAGGCTACCCACCCCTTTTTAAGCCAAGGGTAGCTAATTCACCTAAACCACCACTATATAGAAGGAACGGTACTTCTTTGCCATGGTTACCTAGGGGATTTCACCTTCGACCAACTATTATTCTAAAAACCATATCAATAAAGGCATTTAATGTTTGAAGCAGCTTTTCGCAATCTAGATGACACCTTACGCAAGGATGCAGGTTGCTCCAGTGAGCTGGACTACATTGAAGCTACTTCTTGGCTGCTATTTCTCAAGTATTTGGATGACTTTGAGAACGACAAAGTAAGCGCTGCCAAACTTAATGGCGAAACTTATACCCGACTGGTTAGCGATGAGTTCAAGTGGACTACTTGGGCAGCCCCCAAAACAGCGGACGGCAAGATTGACTACAACAAGGCATTAACTGGCGAAGATTTGAAGGAATTTGTCGATAACAAGCTTTTTCCCTACCTGAAGAAGTTTAGGGCAGACGCCGAAAGCGCCGATACCTTGCAATACAAGATTGGCGAAATCTTCCATGAGCTAAAGAACAAGATTCAGAGCGGCTACACCATGCGCGAAGCCATTAACAAGATTGATGAGCTGAAGTTCCGCAGCAATGAAGATAAGCATGAGATGAGTAGCTTGTACGAAGACAAAATTAAGAATATGGGCAACGCTGGTCGCAATGGCGGTGAATACTACACTCCGCGCCCCCTAATTAAGACCATCGTCAAAGTAGTTAATCCGAAGCTCGGAGACAAGGTATATGACGGAGCAGTTGGTAGCGCAGGGTTCTTGTGTGAAGCCTATGAATACCTTCGCAATAGCAAAGAGTTGAGCGCTAAGGAGTTCGAGCAACTACAGCGTAAAACCTTTTACGGAAAAGAAAAGAAGTCGCTCGCATACATCATTGGTGTAATGAATATGATTCTGCATGGCATCGAAGCGCCAAACATCATGCACACCAATACACTTGGCGAAAGCTTGCAAGACATACAAGCCAAAGATCAAGTTGACATCATTCTTGCGAATCCACCCTTTGGTGGCAATGAACGCGCCGAAGTACAGGAAAATTTTCCAATCCGTACGAGTGCCACAGAATTATTATTTCTTCAGCACTTTATTAAAATTCTGAAGGTAGGCGGACGTTGTGGTGTAGTGATCAAGAACACTTTTCTTAGTAATACCGACAACGCTAGCGTAGCTATCAGAAAGCAGTTACTTGAAGAGTGCGACCTATACGCTGTGCTTGAATTGCCAGCAGGAGCATTCACAGGTACAGGTGTTAAAACAGTTGTTCTATTCCTTGAAAAGGGTAGATCCACTCAAAAAGTTTGGTACTACTCGCTCAATCTTGGAAGAAATTTAGGCAAGACCAATAGTCTCAATGAGCGTGATCTTGAAGAATTTTTAACGTTATCAGCCACTCAAGCTGAAACTGAAAACTCTTGGTGCGTTGATGTCTCAAATATTAATACGGAAACTTGGGATCTAACAGCCAATAATCCAAACGTAAAAGACATATCAGACAAGCGAACTCCCGAAGAAATTTTGGCAGAAATTGAAGAATTTGATTTAGATGCAACAGCAGCAATTGCAGCAATCAAGGAGCTGATTTGAATTGGAAAACAGTTCCCCTTGGTGATTTATGTGAAGTACTGGATAGCAAAAGAAAGCCAATCTCCAAGAGAAATCGTACTGAAGGCATTTACCCATACTACGGGGCTACTGGCATTGTTGATTATCTGAATGATTACATCTTTGATGATAAGTTAGTACTTATAGGTGAAGATGGCGCGAAATGGGGCAGTGGTGATATGACTGCATTTATTGCCCAAGGAAAGTATTGGGTCAATAATCATGCTCATGTTCTTAAACCATTTGAAAATGTCCTGTTAGATGAGTGGCTTGTCTATTATTTTTATTACAAAGACCTAAAAGAGTATGTGTCGGGCTTAACAGTACCAAAGCTAAACCAAGGGCAGCTAAAACTTATCCCAATTCCACTCCCATCAATTTTGACGCAAAAGAAAATCGTCGAAAAAATTAATGCTATCTTTATTGAAATTGACAAGGCAATAACGGCTACTCAGGCTAACATCAAGAATTCTGAAGCACTGTTTGATAGTGGGCTGGAATTATTTCTCAATGCCCAAAGAGATGGGTGGATTGAGAATATAAAGCCACTTTCTGAGTTGTGCGAATTAATAGTGGACTGTGAGCACAAGACAGCGCCAACCCAGTCTGACGGCTTTCCTTCCATCAGAACTCCCAATATCGGAAAAGGCAAACTCTTACTTGATAATGTTTATAGAGTTTCAGAAGAGACCTACACTGAATGGACTAAACGCGCACAACCCCGCGCGGGAGATCTAATCCTTGCAAGAGAAGCGCCTGCAGGAAACGTCGCAGTCATACCTGAAAATATAAAGGTATGCTTAGGTCAAAGAACCGTCTTAATTCGTCCACGCCCTGATATATTTATGCCAAATTTTTTAGCATTCATGCTACTTCAGCCAAATATTCAGGCAAAACTCTTAGCTCATTCGCGTGGCGCAACCGTGCAGCATGTGAACATGAAAGATATTAGAGCGCTCAATATAGGTAGCATTCCACCGCTTTTAGTTCAGAGAAAAATTATTTCATATATTCAAACGATCGATAACGAAGCTGAGATACTTCAAGCAAGTTATAAGCAAAAATTGATTGCCCTAAGCAAATTAAAAAATTCAATCTTACGACAAGCCTTCAATGGCGAACTTGTTAAGGACTAGCAATGAATGAAGCCGATACCCGCGCCGAGTTAATTGATGTGCAACTGCGTGATGCTGGCTGGGGGGTAGTTCCTGAAACCAAGATCCATCGCGAGTTCCCAATTAATGCTGGCGAAATTCGCGCAGGCGGCATTCGTGCTGGGCAAATGAAGGCTGACTACGTTCTTTCCTATAAAAACAGAAAGATTGCGGTAGTTGAAGCGAAAAGCGATCAAGTTGAAGTTGGTGAAGGTGTGGCTCAGGCTAAGCTTTATGGAGATAAGCTGCAGACTGGTACAACTTACTCTGCCAATGGTCGCCACATATATGAGATCTGTCTTCAGACAGGCAAAGAAGGATTGGTAAACGACTTCCCAACTCCCGACGCTCTTTGGCACAAGACCTTTGGCGACAGGAATGAGTGGCTTGAGAAATTCAACGTCATACCATTTGAAGATGTAAATGGTTCAAAGCAAGCTCGCTACTACCAAGAAATCGCCGTAAACCGAGTCATGGAAGCGGTTACCGATAACAAAAACCGTATCTTGCTTACCTTGGCTACTGGGACAGGCAAAACCTTCGTAGCATTCCAAATCGCATGGAAGCTATTCCAAGCTCGCTGGAATCTACAACGTGATGGCAAACGCGCCCCACGCATCCTATTTTTGGCGGATAGAAATATTCTTGCTAATCAAGCTTACTTAGACTTTGGCGCTTTCAAAGAAGATGCCTTGGTTCGTATCAACCCAAGTCAAATCAGCAAGCGTGGCGAAGTGCCAATGAATGGCAGCATCTTCTTCACGATATTTCAAACATTTATGAGTGGCGCTGAAGGCAAGCCATACTTTGGCGAGTATCCAGCCGACTTCTTTGACTTCATCATTGTTGACGAGTGCCACCGCGGGGGCGCGAATGACGAAAGCTCATGGAGAGAGATTCTTGAGTATTTCAGTCCAGCCTACCAACTTGGTTTAACAGCTACCCCGAAGCGTGTTGATAACGCTGATACCTACAAGTACTTCGGTGAGCCAGTCTATAAATACAGCCTTAAAGAAGGTGTGCAAGACGGCTTCCTAACCCCATTTAAGGTAAGGCGCATTCAGACCACCATGGATGAATACGTCTACACGCCTGACGATGAAGTACTTGAAGGTGAAGTTGAAGAAGGCAAGGTCTATACAGAGAGTGACTTCAATAAAAAGATCGTCATTGAAGCTCGGGAGAGAAAACGTGTCCAAGACATGTTTGCCAATATCAATCCCAATGAGAAAACAATCGTCTTTTGCGCGAACCAAGCTCATGCCGCAATGGTTAGGGACTTAATTAACCAAGAGTCCCCAATCAAGCGACCCGATTACTGTGTTCGAGTTACCGCTAATGATGGCGCAATTGGGGATATGCACCTTCGCCAGTTCCAAGATAACTTTAAACAGCTCCCAACGATCCTAACGACCAGTCAGAAGCTCAGCACTGGGGTAGATGCTAGAAACGTCCGTAACGTCGTTTTAATGCGTCCTGTGAACAGCATGATTGAGTTCAAACAGATCATAGGGCGTGGCACTCGTTTATTCGAAGGCAAGCACTACTTCACGATTCTTGATTTTGTTAATGCCTATCATTTGTTTAATGATCCCGAGTGGGATGGTGAGCCTGAGTCAGATATTGATACCACTGATCAACCACCACGAACAACTACGCCACCAAAAGATAAGCCCGAGATTATTGGCGAACCCGAAGATCAAGTAGCCAAGAAAGTTCGAATCAAGCTAAGCGATGGCAAAGAGCGTGAGATTCAAAGCATGGCTTCAACCATGTTCTACGTAGATGGAAAGCCAATCAGCGCCCAAGAGTTCGTACAGCGCCTATTTAATGCTTTAAAGCTGCCTGAGATCTTTGGTAGCGAAGAAGGATTGCGTAAGCTATGGGCAAGCCCTATCACCCGTAAAGAGCTTCTAAACAAGCTTGAAAAGGAAGGTTGCTCCAAGTCTGATCTGATTAAGCTTCAAGAGATGATTAATGCCGAGAATAGCGATCTCTTTGATGTTCTTGAATACATAAGCTATGCAAGACGACCCATTACCCGAGAAGATCGGGTTAAGGCTGCTGAGACCAACATCTATACACTGCTCAATGAGAAGCAAAGGGACTTTATTGGCTTCATTCTTCGAAACTACGTTCAGGATGGTGTGGATGAGCTGGATATTGCCAAACTAAGCACGATCATCAAATCAAAATATGGTGGCATTCCCGAAGCCGAAACTGCACTTGGCAATGTAGACGAGATCAGCAAGCTGTTTATTGATTTCCAGCATCACCTTTACGAGCTGAAAATAGCATAGGAGATGAATGAGCCTAGAAGGCATCATTATTTGCCGCAATGCTACTTAAAGGGATTTTGCATACACCCCAAGAAAAGGCAACTTTTCGTAGTTGATGCAAAGCAACAGGCATCGTTCACCACCAATATTTCCAATATTGCTCAGGAAAGGGACTTTAATCGGATTGCGATTGAAGGGATTGATCCAAATTACATTGAAAAAGAAATCTCTAAATTTGAATCGGATGTATCGATTGCTATCAATAACATCGTTGAAAATGGCGCATTTATAAAAAACACTAAAGATCTAATTCTTAATTTGATTGCGCTTTTAGCAATCCGTAGCCCCCAAAGACGAGAACAATTTACTGGGTTTCATAGTGATGTAGTCGATAGAATTTTGGACATTTCATTAGCAACTGAAGATCGATGGAATCAGAGTCAGAGCAAGCATCCGACGGAAAAACATGTCTCTTATAAAGAAGCTAAAGAATTTTATGAAAGCAAGAAATTTAAGGTTTCACTCACAAATGAGTATTTAATTGAAACAGAGTTCAAATTAGCTGATGCAATCTTGCCTTATTTACACGCTAGAAACTGGCAGCTAGTTACGACGCGCGGAAATGACAATGTATTCATCACATCCGATAATCCAGTAAAACTGGCTTGGGATAATCCCGACAGCATTCCACCATTCTTTAGAGAGAGTCCCGGATTTGGCTTGCCTAATACGACGGTTTATTTCCCATTAACCAAAAATCATTTCCTTATAGGTCGATTTGATAAGCCTTCGGGCTACATTGAAGGCAGCCATGCCTTGGTGTGCGCTAGCAACGGTCAAACAATTGGCTATACGCGTGCTCAAATCTTCTCCCCTTCGAGTGATGCACGAGTTTTTGGTGAAGATAAAAAAGTAATGAAGGTTGGGGATATTTTTAAAGCCCCATAATTACTACTCGCTGAAAGGCTCTCGGCTAAACACTGGGGCTGACTCAACCTTCTCCCTAGGGATGCGAGTTCGACTGTGAGACTGCTCGCTCTGCACCGCTGCTTCAAAAGCTGCAGCTTGCCTTACTTCTTCTTCCCTAACCCGAACTAGCTCAGCAGCAGGCATGAGCTGTCCTGATGCCATTAAAGCTGCCAGCTTGGGATTGTTAGTACCGTACTTGGCAAATCTCTTTTGATCGGCGAGCAATTGATCACGCTCTTCCTTGAACTGCTCACCCCAAGACTTTAGGGACTTAGGGCTCACTCTCCCCACAAATTCAATATCACCCACGTTTACCATCCCTTCACTTGCGGAGCTTGGGGAGCTTGTCTAGGTGTATTGATGGTCGTGTTGGGTTGCGTCTGAATAGGGGCTGTAGAAGTGCCTTGGTACGCGCCCGACGGACTATAGAAGCTAGTCTGCCCATTGTCAGTTTGAAATGACTGGGTATTTTGACCTTGAGCGTTGTACACGTTCGTCACGCCACTTGGAGATGTTTGGGTGTAGCCCTTGTATTGCCCATTAGCGTCATATATGGCTTGAGCAAAGATAGGGGTAGAAAGCAAAGTAAGGGCAATTAATTCAAGATTCTTCATTCCCATATCCTAACTCCCATATATTTTGCAGTCTACTCAAACATACCCAAATAATCATGAAGGACTAAATTTATTGACATGGAGCAATTGCATATTTTGACCTTTGATGGACAATCCATTCTCAATGTCAGAACCAAATAGCTACCTAAAGTTTCTCGAAAAACTTCAAGCCAAGAAGTCCAGTCTTAGTCTAAGCCCAACAGAAACTAAGCTTTTGCATGCTGTCGCTCAAGCCCAAGATAATGGGGACATACTCCAAGTAAAGGATCTGCTAGCGCTTGGGGAAATTGCGTCACAAGCAACTCTCCATGGATCACTAAAAAAACTGGTGGAAAAGAAGCTGTTGACCACCAAAGCAGATAAGGTTGATGGCAGAGTGAAGCATGTTCAGCTTACAAAACTCGGGAATAAGTACTTCAGTGATTTAAGTGATGCGCTGGTAATGGCTACAAAAAAGTAGATTTACCCTACCCGTAACATCCCCGTCCTTGGTAATGACCCTTACCGTGAACTTACCGTTCTTTGATAGCTATCCCGAGTTTTTGCACATGTACGCGCACGCGCGAGAAGGTGGTATTTCAGGAAGAAACCTTAGGGTAATCATAGGGTAATTTAACTCGATACCCTACCCGTAAACTCCCCGTCCTATTGGGCGCGACCCTTGGTGCAACCTTGACGTTCTTTCTTGGGGAGCTTGGCAACCAAAGCAATCATCGGGCGATATTGTCGAATCACCCTTGCCGTAACCTTGCCGTCTTTTTAACTAACGCCCTATGGGTAACCTTGGGGTACTTTTAGCCTACCCTTAGTGCGACCTTAGTGTTCTTTGAGCTACCCAATGAACGAGCAAGCCTGATTAATAAGCGTATTCAGATCTCTTTGGAGAAAAGCGAGTCCTAGCAGGGTCTCGCTGTTTTCTTCTTCCGAATCACCATGAGACAGCGTTAGGTCAGCTACAACCTTTGCATGATGCGAGTACCACATCACAAAGCGTCTAGCAGCTTCTTGGTCTTTAAAGTTGACTGTGTAGTTTTGCATTTCGATCTTTAATGGTTTACTCATAATGACACCCCCCTAAAAGTATTAAAGCTATATAAGTTAAATAAGTAGT
>NZ_NCJB01000297.1:0-2841 GCF_002282275.1 Polynucleobacter sp. 39-46-10
TAAAAATGGCATCTCGGGTCACAGGTCTAGATGCGATTATGGGTGGTCATACTCATGATGGTGTGCCTATTCCTGTGAAAGTGAAGAATGCGGGCGGCGTAACTTTAGTTACCAATGCGGGTTCTAATACCAAGTTCTTGGGAGTATTGGACTTTGATGTGAAGGGTGGCAAAGCGGTTGATTTCCGTTACAAACTCTTCCCAATCTTCTCTAACATGATTCCAGCTGATCCTGCAATGAATAAGCTAATTCAAAAAGTTAGAGCGCCGTATGAAGCTAAGCTCAATGAAAAATTAGCTACGACAGAAGGTCTCTTGTACCGTCGTGGAAACTTCAATGGCAGTTTCGATCAATTGATCTTGGACGGACTCATGGCGCAGAAGAATGCTGAAATTGCATTCTCACCAGGCTTCCGCTGGGGTACCAGCCTTCTACCAGGTCAGCCGATCACACGTGAAAATTTACTTGATCAAACAGCAATTACCTATCCATATACGACAGTAACAAATATGAGTGGCGAGACTATCAAGACAATCCTTGAAGACGTTGCGGATAATCTCTTTAATCCTGATCCATACTATCAACAAGGTGGGGATATGGTTCGCGTAGGTGGTTTGCAATATACGATTGATCCAGCCGAAACTGCAGGCAAGCGTATTACTGATATGCGCTTAAATGGCAAAGCTATTGAACCAAGTAAGACCTACAAAGTGGCAGGTTGGGCCCCTGTAAGCGAAGAAGCTAAGAATGCTGGTGGAGAGGCTATTTGGGATGTGATTGAGCGCCATCTGCGTGATATCAAGGTGGTCAAAGCAGTTCAGCTAAATGAGCCAATCATCAAGGGCGTTAAAAATAATCCTGGTATGGTTGCCCTTAAATAAACAGAAAGAACCGTTATGAAAAAATATCTAACTTTAGCGGCATCAATTCTTATTGCTTGTTCTGCGTTGGTTTCTCAGCATGTAGTTGCTGCTGGAGCTAGCGTTGTTTATCACATTGATGATGCTCAGGCCCAAGGCATTAAAGGTTTAAGGAATGTACGCAACCATCTGGATGTGGCACCAGACACCACAATTATTGTTGTTACTCATGCAAACGGGGTTGATATCTTGATGGAGGGCGCCAAGGATAAGAAGAACAATATTGAATACGCCCCTCTGATTGGAGCACTCAAGTCACGCGGGGTTCGTTTTGAGGTTTGTGAGATTACTTTAAAAAATAGAAATCTTAAAAAGGATCAATTCATTCTAGATGCTGACTTCACTCCATCGGGTGTAGCAAGGATTGGCGATCTTCAATTTAAAGATCATTTTGCCTACATCAAGCCTTAATTCTTATTTAGTGAATATACTCCTGCGCTGTATTCGTGATCTAAAAATAGCATTATTAATTAATGCTATTTTTTTTAGTCTTTGTTTTGCTCAGAATGTACGGGTAAAAAATGATCCGGCAGGCGTTTTATTAAAGCCCATTCAAGTGGCGCCTCATACTTATTTCGTGCAGGGCAGGGCAGAGTTGGGGAGTAGTCAAAATCAAAACTTTATCTCAAATGCTGGATTCGTTATAACCCCCAAAGGCGTTGTTGTGATTGATGCCTTAGGTTCGCCAGTACTCGCACAAAAGCTGATCAAAGAGATTTCAAAACTAACTAATCAAAAAATTATTGCTGTTGTAGTGACTCATTATCATGCCGACCATGTGTATGGATTGCAGGAATTTAAAAAGATTGGTGCAAAGGTTTATGCGCAAGGAGAGGGTAGAAACTATCTTTCCTCGGAAACGGCAAAACAACGTTTAATTGCTTCGCGGGTTGATTTTGCCCCGTGGGTGAATGATCAAACAAAATTATTGCCAGCAGATACCTGGATTGATAAACAATTAAAGTTAAATATCGGCGGAGTTGAGTTTTTCATTAGTCGAGTAGGCCCAGCACATGCTCCAGAAGATCTATTGGTTTACATTCCGTCAGAGGAAGTCCTTTTTGCTGGAGATTTGGTTTTCCGTGGTCGTATTCCTTTTGTGGGAAATGCTGACAGCAAGGGTTGGCTTAAGGCCTTGGATGAATTTGAGCGATTTAATCCCAAAGTTGTGATTCCAGGACATGGGCCTCAATCCATTGATCCGATTGAAGATATTCGCTTTACCAGGGATTACTTACGATATTTGCGTGAATCCATGGGCCCTTCAGCCTTGGACTTGGATCCCTTTGAAGAGGCTTACGCCAAAACGGATTGGTCCGAATATGAGGGGATGCCCCTGTTTAAGGCTGCAAATCGCATGAATGCCTATAACGTTTACCTCTCAATTCAGGCGGAATAGGACAGATTTGTCATCTGGGCTTTAAAATAGCCATTTACTTCGCTAAATGACTGATTTCAAATGAAATTGCCAATATTAAAGCTTGTAGCTACCCTGATTTCTGTATTTGGACTATTGTCTTCAGTAATTGCCAGCCCAGACATTGCTAATGGCAAAAAGATCGATGAGCAGAAATGCTACGCCTGTCATGCCAAAAAATCGGGCTTTGGAAATGGCGATATGATCTACACCCGCAGCGATAGCAAGGTTAAAAATCTTCAGAATTTAAAGTCGATGGTCGCTATCTGTAATACAGAGCTTCGACTTGATCTTTTTCCAGAGGATGAAGCTGATGTCACAGCCTTCCTCAACAAACAGTTTTATAAATTTAAAAAATAATTAAAGAATTTTCAATATGGATGCAGTAGCTATTAGCAATCTTAGTAAGTCAGTTTTGTGGGCTAGCTTCGCGATTACTTTTTTACTCGGCGCTGTAATGCAAAAAACGGGTTTTTGCAGCATGGGTGCTGTTTCAGATATTTT
>NZ_NCJB01000298.1:0-2832 GCF_002282275.1 Polynucleobacter sp. 39-46-10
TACCCCGGCTGAACTCAGTCAAGATGATGCCAATGGTAATAAAGGCGTTGTGCTGTTGGCAGATACCTTCAATGCCTACTTTGAAGATGAGAATTTACAAGCAGCACTTGCGGTACTGAAGGCTGCTGGATATCGTGTCCATATTCCACAGAAGAGCTTGGCTAAGGAAAAAGCAGACTCCACACCAAATACGTGTTCTAAGGAATTTTGCTGTGGCCGCACCTATTTAGCCGCTGGTATGGTGGATAAAGCCAAAGCCAGTTTGGATGAGTTGGTAAATCATCTTGCGCCATTTGCAGAAAAGAATATTCCTATCATTGGTCTAGAACCTTCTTGCCTGTTCACCTTGAAGGATGAAGCTTTAGTCATGGGCTTTGGTGAGCGTGCGGTGACAGTAAGTAAGCATGTACAGCTCTTAGAAGAATTTTTAGCTCAAGAAGCAAAGAGTGGAAAACTGCGACTTCAGTTAAAGCCAGCCTCGCGCCCGGTGTTATTTCATGGTCATTGCCATCAGAAATCATTTGCTGCTGTAACACCGGCGATGGAGCTCTTGAGGTTAATCCCGAATGCCGAACCTAAACTGATTGAATCATCCTGCTGCGGTATGGCAGGTAGCTTTGGTTATGAAGTTGAGCATATTGAGGTTTCAAAGCAAATGGCAGAAGCTAGCCTCTTACCAGCAATACGAAAGGCCCCAGACAGTTGGGTGGTTGCAGATGGGACAAGCTGTCGCCACCAGATTGCCGATGGCACACAAAGAGATGCAGTACACATTGCCAAAATTTTGGCTGCCCATCTTTAAATCAAACTACTTAAGATTTGCTTAGCGTATAACGCCGTAAGCCAACATCAGAAGCGTTCCAGTCAATAGGGCTGGAACGAGGCGGTGGGTTGGTTTTGAAACCATCACACCCAAACTGAGAAGGCAAATCAGAATCCGAATCCATATGGGTACTGTTGCTAATAGACCAATTGGCATCAAGACCATTCTGACCACTAAAGCTGCAACCATGGCATAGGTTACTGCGGCAAGCCAACGAAAGATTTCACTGTCTTGGTTAATTTTTTTGGCGAGCAAAACACCAATGGCACGGCAAAAATAAGTTCCAAGAGTAGCGCCAGCTAAGGCAATCCATAAACCCCAGCCTTGAAGAGCGGTATTCATTAGCCTATTACCCCTGCTTTCTTACGCAACACTTTGCGATCAAATAAATAGGCAGCAGTTCCAGCGACTAAACCAGTAGTCAGCAAGCTCGTATCGCGATCCAAAATAAAGAAAAAAGGACCCAGTACAAATCCAAGACCAATAGCAATTCGATTAATCCAGACCTTTACTTCAGTAAATGTCAGCAAAAAGAACAAAGGATTAATAAAAACTAAACCAAGCGTAATGGCTGGAGGCACCATACCAGCCAAGTAGTAACCCAAAATAGTACCGGGCACTGAGATCAGCCAACACAAGAGGCCAAGACCCATGAAATAACTTAGACGATGCTTTGCCTCAATAGTCTGAAACTCTCGCATCGAAATTGCCCATGCTGTCATTGCTAGCAGATGAACCGAAGCATAGAGACCGTGATTGCGATCTTTTTCATGGAGCTGAGGAAAGAGCGTCACAGTCATTGTGATAAAGCGCGTGGATGTCAAAGTCACTGCCAGTGCAATAGCTAGCAGTGAAGATCCTGTTATAGCCATCTCTAGCAATACCACCTGACCAGGCAATGCAAACATCAAGAAACTGGTGGCGCCGGTAAACCAGACATCCATACCATTCGTTTTGCCCATCGCACCAAAACCTACCATGCCTGCAAACAAGACCATAGCTGGGGCTCCTGCAGCATCACGAATGCCAGACCAAAAAGCATGACTGGAATCTTTAAAGCGTTGTGCAGCCAAACCTTCAAGAGCAATTTCGCTAGGGTCTATATCGGGTTTATCGGCTAATGACATGAAACGATTGTAAGTGAGATAGGGCTTAAGCTTCCAATTTATCTAGGCATCTAGGGCCCACTGAATATGCTCGGCCACTAAACTATCCGAGCTTGGCAAGCAGGCCAATAAAGCCTTTCTGAGGGAGCGTTGCTCAATCTCCGATACCTCACCATCAGCCAAGGCATTCCCCATCGCAACAGCTAAGTTTCTGCGCCAGCGGGTGTAACCAATACGACGAATTGCACTACCTTCGTGACGCTTCTCGAATTCTTCCTCAGTCCAAGACCAAAGCTGCAAGAGACTAGCTCTTCCAAGACCATGTCGTTCAGCAAAGTCAGGTAAGGCTGTACGTTGCGCAAATTTATTCCAAGGACAAATCAACTGACAGTCGTCACATCCATAAACACGATTACCCATTGCCCTACGAAATTCCACCGGAATGGCATCTGGGTTTTCAATCGTTAAATAAGAAATACAGCGTCGTGCATCTAATTGATAAGGGGCGGTAATAGCTTGTGTGGGACATACATCAATACAAGATTGGCAAGTACCGCAATGGGAATCTTCCTCTTGATCAATCGGTAGCGGGACATCAACCAATATCTCACCTAAAAAAAATGTAGACCCAGATTCACGATTAAGCAAGAGCGTATGCTTGCCTCGCCAACCTAAGCCTGCCTTACGAGCCAACTCCACCTCCATTAATGGAGCTGAGTCGGTAAATACACGATAACCAAATGCGCCAATTTGTTTTTCAATTCGTTGCGCAAACTCTTGCAAACGATTGCGCATCACCTTGTGATAGTCGCGCCCACGGGCGTACATGGATACAACTGCCTGAGTTGGTTCAGCTAAACGTTGCCACTCATGGTCAAAATCTATTTCAGGAGATAGGTAGTT
>NZ_NCJB01000299.1:0-2830 GCF_002282275.1 Polynucleobacter sp. 39-46-10
AGTTGGCTTCTTCCTTGCTGGCTTAGTAGTCTTAGGCGCTTTGCAAGGCTGGTGGCTGCAACCCCTCCTAGAGCAGATGAGTCCAACAGCGGTCTTCTACGGAGCAACTGCGCTTACTGCAATTACAGACAACGCGGCATTGACGTACTTGGGGTCCCTAGTCACAGGCACCTCGGATGAATTCAAATTAGCTTTGGTGGGTGGCGCAGTTGCTGGTGGCGGTTTAACCGTTATTGCTAATGCACCTAACCCAGCTGGTTTGGCAATCTTACGCAGTCACTTCCCGAATGGTGCGGTTTCTGCACTGTATCTCTTCCTAGGCGCATTACCCCCAACGATTGTTGCTATTTTGGCTCTGCGCTTGCTGTAATTTGTTTTTTGTAAAATTTGAGCTTGGCCCCCAGTTATAAACCTGAGAACGGCATATGAAAAAGCTCTATATCAAAACCTTCGGCTGTCAGATGAACGAGTATGACTCGGGCAAGATGGCCGATCTCCTACATGCCGATGAGGGCATGGTCATGACCGACACGCCTGAAGACGCAGATGTCGTTCTACTGAACACCTGTTCTATTCGTGAAAAAGCGGAAGATAAAGTATTTTCCGATTTAGGTCGCTTACGTGAACTCAAAAAAACCAAACCCAATTTATTAATTGGTGTTGGAGGTTGCGTCGCCAGCCAGGAAGGTCAACAAATTATTAGCAGGGCGCCCTATGTTGATGTCGTCTTTGGTCCGCAAACCTTACATCGCTTATCTGATCTGATCGCTCAACGTCGCGAAACCGGTAGATCTCAGGTAGATATTTCATTCCCGGAAATTGAGAAGTTTGACCGCCTACCTGCCTCGCGCCAAACTCGTGGCTCTGCTTACGTTTCCATCATGGAAGGTTGCTCAAAGTATTGCAGCTATTGCGTAGTTCCTTACACTCGTGGTGAAGAAGTATCACGCCCATTTGATGATGTATTAACTGAAGTAGCAGGCCTAGCTGCGCAGGGCGTAAAAGAAATTGTGCTGCTCGGTCAAAACGTCAATGCCTATTTGGGCAAGATGAGCGATACAGAAGAAATCGCAGACTTTGCACTCTTGATTGAATATGTTGCAGAAATTCCAGGTGTCGAAAGAATTCGCTTTACCACCAGCCATCCTAAAGAATTTACCCAACGCTTAATTGATGTCTATGCCAAAGTTCCCAAGTTGGTGAGTCATTTACATCTTCCGGTACAACACGCATCCGACTCGGTTTTATCCGCCATGAAACGTGGCTATACCGCTCTAGAATACAAAAGCATTATTCGTAAGATGCGCGCAGTGAGGCCCGACTTGACGCTCTCTAGCGACTTCATTGTAGGCTTTCCAGGCGAGACCGATGAGGATTTTGCAAAGCTCTTGAAGATGGTTGAAGAGCTCAATTTTGATAACAGCTTTTGCTTTATTTTCAGCGCACGTCCCGGTACACCTGCTGCCAACCTGAGTGATGACACGCCTTATGAGGTCAAACTGAAGCGACTACAAACATTGCTTGCCCTAGTGGAGTCACAAGCAAATCAAATCAGTAAAAACATGTTGGGCAATACTGAGCGAGTTCTCGTTGAAGGCCTAGCAAAAGATGGTGTAAATCTACAAGGTCGCGCTGCTAACAATCGCGTGATTCACTTTGCTGCACCAAATGAAGATATTGAATCCCTCATAGGTGAAATGGTAGACATACGCATTACTGAAGTGCTCAATTACACCCTCCGAGGCGAGCTTATCAACGAACTCACTTCAATCCATACCCATTAAGATGGCAATCAAGCAAGCGACTTCCTCTAAATTGGAAATTGATATTCAATTTGCTAGTGCTGCTATTGAAGATAAAGTGCTTGCGATTGCCTCTTTAGCAGCAATGAAAAAATGGGTGAAAGCAAGCACCCACCTCAACGGCCTCATCACCTTGCGCTTCGTCAATGCTGCTGAGGGTAAAAAGTTGAATTTTGCTTTTCGGAACAAAGATTACGCAACCAATGTGCTCACCTTTCCATATGAGCTAACTAAAAAGACATTGACTGCAGATATTATTTTTTGCCTTCCCGTAATTCAAAAAGAGGCAAGGGAACAAGCTAAGACTGCTCAGGCTCACTTAGCTCACCTCATTATTCATGGATGCTTGCATGCCCAAGGACTTGACCATGAGAGCAATGCTGAAGCAAGCAAAATGGAGAGTAAGGAAATCGCTATTCTCAAATCCCTGGGTTTCACAAACCCTTACGCACCCATTTAAAGCATCCCCAACACCTCGTTCACTGAATTTACATATTTTTACGATATTCTTATTACATGCCTGACCCCAATAAATCCCTTTTAGAACGCTTGGCTGATTTTTTAACGCCACAGCCAACCAGCCCAGCAGAACGTCGCCAAGAACTCATTGAGACCCTCAGAGAAGCACAGTCCGAGGGCTTGATTGATGCGGATGCCCTCTCCATGATCGAGGGCGTATTCCAAGTGGGGCAACTGTGTGCTCGCGATATTTTGATTCCTAGAGCTCAGATTGATTGGATTGATATCAACCAATCTCTGCCTGAAATTATCCAGAGTGTAATTACTGCAGCCCACTCACGCTTCCCCGTATTCGAAGGTAGTCGCGACAATGTCATTGGCACCTTGCTTGCAAAAGACTTATTGCGCCACTCTTCTGAAAAAGATTTTCAAGTACGCGATTGGCTCCGCCCCGCAGTTTTCATTCCAGAATCTAAACGTTTAAGTGTTTTGCTGCGCGACTTCAAAGACAACCGCAATCACCTGGCTATTGTTGTAGATGAATATAGCGGCGTAGCTGGAGTGATCAC
>NZ_NCJB01000300.1:0-2825 GCF_002282275.1 Polynucleobacter sp. 39-46-10
CCCCATTCAGGATGCTGAGGATGGCGTGGTGCTGAACAGGGCTCACTTACAGAGGCGTCAAAGTTTTCAATCACTAGCTTGAGTGGCTTTAGAACTGCTGTAGCCCGTGGAGCCTTGCCTTCTAGATCATCCCGCAAGGCTTGATCCAGCGTATTCATATCGATCCAGCTATCCGCTTTAGAAACGCCGATTCGCTCGCAGAACAAGCGAATACTCTCTGGCGTATAGCCTCTGCGACGAATACCGACGATGGTTGGCATGCGTGGATCATCCCAGCCATCAACATGTTTTTCTTCGACCAATTGCAGCAGCTTACGTTTGCTGGTGATGGTGTAAGTTAAGTTGAGGCGGGCGAATTCATACTGATGCGGCACTGGATTTTTGAAGATCCCCAATTCTGCTAGTGAGGCAACAATCCAATCGTAGAGCGGACGATTATTTTCAAACTCCAAAGTGCAGATGGAGTGTGAGACATTTTCTAGTGCATCTGAAATGCAGTGGGTGAAATCATATAAAGGGTAGATGCACCACTTACTGCCAGTCCGGTGGTGATCGGTATGACGAATACGATAGACCACAGGATCACGCATCACAATATTAGGATGCGCCATATCAATTTTTAGACGTAGAACATGTTCGCCATCTTTGTATTTGCCATCACGCATCTCGCGAAATAAAGTCAGATTCTCATCTGGAGTGCGATCGCGATAAGGACTATTTTTTCCAGCTTGCCCAAAGTTGCCACGATTGGTATGAATGTCATCGGCACTTTGACTATCCACATAGGATTTGCCATTCTGAATCAGAATTTCTGCAAACTCATAGAGCTGATCAAAGTAATCACTCGCGTGATACAGATGCGTGCCCCAATCAAAGCCAAGCCATTTGACTGCATCCAAAATGCTGTCCGCATACTCAACATCCTCTTTGACTGGATTAGTGTCATCGAGGCGCATATTGCAACGCGCACCACCAGCTAGCTGGTTGTAATCAGCAGCTAAGCCAAAGTTGAGGCAGATACTTTTGGCGTGACCGATGTGGAGATAGCCATTAGGTTCTGGTGGAAAGCGCGTAATGATGGAGGGGATAGCTTGACCATCACGGCTGCTGCGGTTCTGATAGGCGCCACTCGCCAAATCATGGTCAATGATCTGGCGCAAAAAGTTGGAAGGCTCAGCAATGACGCTGGCAGGAACTTTGGGTGATTTGCTATCTTGGGACATGCGCCCATTGTAGAGAAAACCCTCGCCCCTAAAGAAAAAAGCCCGCAAACTACTGCGGGCTCGTTTCTGGGAAGCTTTCGAGTATTACTCCTCTACAAAAGCCTCTTCACGGGTTTTCTTAACCGCCGGGAGAGCTACGATCACCACCAAGAGAGCAGCCGCAATGAGCAGGCTGAGAGATAGTGGACGCGTAAAGAAGGTGGAGAAATCACCGCGTGACAACAACAGTGCGCGACGGAAGTTCTCTTCCATCATTGGTCCGAGCACGAAACCAAGGAGTAATGGAGCAGGTTCGCAGCCGAGCTTGAAGAAGAGGTAGCCAATTAAGCCGAAACCAGCCGTTACATAAACGTCAAATATGGAATTATTGACGGTGTAAACGCCGATACAGCAGAAGACTAGGATGGCTGGATACATCAAGCGGTATGGAATTTTCAAGAGCTTTACCCAAATACCAATGAGAGGCAAGTTCAAGAGAATCAACATCACGTTACCAATCCACATGGATGCAATCAGACCCCAGAACAGGGCTGGGTTGCTAGTCATCACTTGTGGACCAGGTTGAATGTTATGAATAGTCATCGCACCAACCATCAGAGCCATCACTGCATTTGGTGGAATACCCAAAGTGAGCAATGGAATGAAAGAGGTTTGAGCTGCAGCATTATTAGCTGCTTCTGGACCAGCTACACCTTCAATAGCGCCCTTACCGAATTCGTGGGTGTATTTTGAGGATTTCTTCTCAACTGAATAAGCGCCAAAGGCAGCCAGAGCTGCACCACCGCCTGGCAAAATTCCTAAAATTGACCCTATGGTAGTGCCGCGCAGAATAGATGGCACCATGCGCTTGAGATCATTTTTGGTGGGAATCATGGAGGTAACTTTATTGAGGAAGCCCTCTTCGTCACCTTTTTTCTCTAAATTACCCATGATTTCAGCAAAGCCAAATACACCCATAGCCACGCTGACAAAGCCAATACCGTCGCTTAGTTGTGGAATGTCAAAGGAGTAGCGAGCAACCCCAGAGTTCACGTCCGTGCCGATCAAGCCCATCAATAAACCAAGGATGATCATGCCAATGGCTTTGATCAAGGAACCTGAAGCCAGAACAACCGCGCCAATTAATCCCAAAACCATTAGTGAGAAGTATTCAGCGGGACCAAACTTAAAGGCCAACTCAGAGAGAGGGGCGGCAAAAGCGGCTAAAACTAAAGTAGCTACGCAGCCAGCAAAGAATGAACCCATACCTGCAGTAAATAAGGCAACACCACCACGACCATTTTTGGCCATTTGGTAACCATCAATCGCCGTCACCACCGAGGACGTTTCCCCTGGGATGTTGAGCAAAATCGCAGTAGTAGATCCTCCGTACTGTGAGCCGTAATAAATACCGGCTAACATAATCAAGGCTGCAATTGGAGGCAGTGCATAGGTTGCTGGGAGCAACATAGCAATAGTGGCTACAGGACCTAGGCCTGGGAGTACGCCAATTAGCGTGCCCAATAGGCAGCCAATAAAGCAATACATTAAATTTTGCAGGGTGAACGCGGTATCAAATCCGAGAGCGAGATTGTTAAATAATTCCATTTTTCTGGTTCCCGG
>NZ_NCJB01000301.1:0-2808 GCF_002282275.1 Polynucleobacter sp. 39-46-10
GGCATTTTGTAATGAAAGACGCAATTGTTTTCAGCGTAGCGTTTCCATTGATCTGGATTTGGCTCGCCGCGAAGACTCTTTTCACCGTCTTTACCGCGCCATCCTGCTAAAAATCCAATCCCAGAATTAGGGGCGGTTTCAAAGCGGGTAATAAAGTCTGGATAGTCTTTGAATTTGCGACTACCATCTTCCGCGGTAAACGCCGGGAACTTTAGGCGCGAAGCTAGCTCAATTAAGACCTCTTGGAAGGGTTTGCACTCGCCGGTAGCTGGTAGAACTGGAATACGCACTGAATCTACCGGCCCATCAAACTCTGAAATTGGTCGATCGAGCAAACTCATTGCATCGTGGCGCTCTAGATACGTGGTGTCGGGTAAAACGAGATCGGCAAAATCAACCATTTCAGATTGAAATGCATCGCAAACTACAAGAAATGGAATTTTGAATTCGCCGTCAGTGTTCTTAGAATTCAATAAATCGCGAACCTCCATGGTATTCATGGTGGAATTCCATGACATATTTGCCATGAAAATCATGAGCGTATCAATGGAGTAGGGATCACCTTTGACGGCATTGGTAATCACGTTATGCATAAGTCCATGAGCTGCTAGAGGGTGCTCCCAAGTGTAGGCCTTGTCTATGCGTAGTGGCGTACCGTCTTTATCTAGCGCAAGATCCTCTGGCTGTGTGGGCCAACCGAGTGGTGCCTTACCCAATGGTGTGTTGGGTTTAATGTCATTCTCTGAAGAGGGTGGCTTGACATTTGGAGGAACTTGTCTTGGGTAAGGGGCTTTATGTCTAAAGCCACCAGGTCTATCGATCGTACCAATCAGTGACATTAAAACCGCCAAACCGCGCGTCGTTTGAAAACCATTGGAATGTGCTGCTAGGCCACGCATCGCATGAAATGCAACTGGTCGCGCCGTCACTGATTGATGCTCTTTACCCCAGGCATCAGTCCATTGCACTGGCATTTCAAATGCTTGCTCAAAAGCCGCTTGACCAATTTCATTGGCTAATTTTTTAATACGCTCAGCTGGAATACCGGTAATTGAGGCTGCCCACTCAGGCGTTGTTTCTTGAACCTGCCTGCGTAATAGCTCGAATGCAGACGCAACTTTTTTGCCTTGGTGTGGTCCTGCACCCATGATGAATTCACCACACAGGGTTGGTGAAACATCCTCTGCAAAGCAAGGTCTTGCACTCTGAGTGCGCTCATCCCAAACGTATTTATTGTGCGGTAAGTCTGCATTAATAGGGTCTGAATCCGGGTCAAATAAAAATAATCCTTCTTCAGGACCTGCATCAAGGCAAACTAATTGACCGGAATTACTATAGCGCTTTAGAAAAGCTGCATCGTATTGTTCAGTGCGAATTAACTCATGCATGAGGGCCATAAACAAGGCGCCATCTGTTCCGGGTTTGATCGGAATCCACTCATCCGCTATAGCAGAGTAGCCGGTACGAACTGGGTTAATGGATATAAAGCGACCGCCTGCCCTTTTGAATTTTGACAGAGCGATTTTCATTGGGTTGCTGTGGTGATCCTCAGCCGTACCAATCATGATGAATAGTTTTGCATGATCTAGATCAGGGCCACCAAATTCCCAAAAACTGCCACCAATGGTGTAAATCATTCCAGCAGCCATGTTGACGGAACAAAATCCGCCATGCGCTGCATAGTTTGGTGTGCCAAACTGGCGAGCAAATAGACCTGTTAAGGCTTGCATCTGATCGCGCCCGGTAAATAGAGCGAACTTCTTTGGATCAGTTTCTCGGATCTTTTTTAAGCGATCGACTAGTAATTCAAATGCTTGCTCCCAGCTGATTTCATCAAACTCGCCAGCCCCTCGATCACTACCTTCTTTTCGCAACAGGGGTTTGGTGATGCGCGCTGGAGACTTCTGCTTCATGATGCCCGCAGATCCTTTTGCACATATAACGCCTTGATTTAATGGATGCTCTGGATTGCCATCAATGTATACCAGCTCACCATCGCGAAGGTGAGCTCGAATCCCACAGCGGCAAGCGCACATATAGCATGTGGTCTTTTTAATTTCAGTTGCAGGTGCTTGCTTATGGATTGGATCGTGAATGGGATCTTTTGAAAAAATCTTAAACATGGTTTCTGGTTTCTTAAGGAGAGTCGTATATCAGGTTTAGGCTATGCGCATTGCTAATGCGGTGGATGCTACTCTAGAAAATACTGAATCTGAACGGGATGTCAGAATGATCGGGACGGTGGTGCCCAAAATTGCCCCAGCACATTCAGCTCCCGCCATGTAGATGAGTGATTTATACAGAATATTGCCAGCCTGCAGGTCAGGGGCCAGTAATAAATCGGGATCACCGGATACAGCAGAATCAATTCCTTTGGTTTTTGCTGAGGCCGCAGACAATGCATTGTCAAAACCAAACGGCCCCTCAATTAATGCGCCCGGAAAGAAGGGTTCAGTGCGCTGTAGATCTACTAATGTCTTTGCATCTGTGGTTGCCTGCATCGCTGGATTGATTACTTCTGTTGCGGCAATAATGGCCACCTTTGCCTGATGTATTCCTAGCTTAGCAAGCGCATCTAGACTATTGAGCAGGATATGTTTTTTATGCTCAACGGTTGGCGCAATGTTCACAACACAGTCGCTGATTCCAATCAGCTTGTGGTAGCTACTGAGTTCAAACAAAAAAATATGGCTCGTTCTGCGCGCCGTTCTCAAGCCTTCCTTGCCTACTACTGGCCCCATTAAGTCTTCAGTATGAAGAGAGCCTTTCATAAGGGCGGCAAGCTTTCCCGCCTTTGACATTTCTAAT
>NZ_NCJB01000301.1:2828-3647 GCF_002282275.1 Polynucleobacter sp. 39-46-10
GTTGGGGGTATCAATAATTTCTATGCCATCAATATCAAAAGAGTATTGCTTTGCAAGAAGCACAATATTTTCTCGCGGACCAATCAGAATAGGTGTGCAGAGAGCATGTTTACGAAGCTCAACAACGGTTTCTAAGGATGGCTCGCTCAGTGGAAAGACAACCCCCAAGGGTTTAGTGCCCTTGGCGTTATTAATGAGATCTTGTAGAAGAGGGAATGGATGGGCCATGCTGCTCAGTTTAGGGTATTAGAAATTCGCTCTGCTGCAGCACGTAATTGAGGAATGTATTCCATCGCCTGATTAATTGGTAAACGTGCTGTCGCAGCATGAATTGCAATCGCCGCAACAGCATCACCATGCTTATCTTTGACGGGGACTGCAACGCAGGAGACTCCAAGAACATATTCTTCATTATCAACCGCATAATCAGTGCTAATAATGCGGTCTAGCTCTGATTCAAGAAGGTCGCGGTCCGTGATGGTTCGGTGCGTGAACTGCTCTAGTGGAAGATTGTCTAGTAGTTTTGCGCGCTCTTCGGGCGGCTTAAATGCCAGCAGGAGCTTACCGCTCGCGCTGCAATGCGGAGGCAGAACCGTTCCTGGCGGTAGGTGGAGACGTAAGGCCCAGTTAGCCTCCACTCGGTCTAGATAGAAGAGCTCTCCACGACGAAGCACGGCTAGGTTGCAGGTTTCCTTCAGATCTGAAACGAGTTTTCGTAAGATTGAGTGGCGCACACTGGAAACGCTGTCATGGGAGATGCGGAAATGGTGGGCTTGCCCGAGCATGGGGCCGACACCGCCCATCTGGAACATGAGCCAT
>NZ_NCJB01000302.1:0-2793 GCF_002282275.1 Polynucleobacter sp. 39-46-10
TCATCCGCAACATGCACTGGCTAAGCGTCAACAAAAAGCGGGTGGCGCTATATTGTCCTTCACTCTTAAGGGTGGCAAAAAGGCCGCCTTCAAATTGATTAATCAAACCAAGCTTTGCTCCATTACCGCAAACCTAGGTGATACGCGTACAACCATTACGCACCCTGCAACAACGACGCATTGCCGCGTTAGTCCAGAAGCTCGCAAAGCAGCAGGTATAACCGATGGACTCGTCCGAATTGCCGTTGGTCTTGAGAATGTGATTGATTTGAAGAATGATCTTATTGGCGGATTAAAAAAGTAATTGAAGATTTAATTAATCTAAGACCAGGAAATCCATGAGCTTTACAGACGCTACCCAGTTCTGGAATGAACGTTTCAATAGAGAAGAGTTTATCTTTGGCAAAGAGCCAAATGAATATCTTGTTGAGCAAACATCTCAATACCTAAAACCGAATGCCTCTGTGCTTTGCATCGCCGATGGAGAAGGGCGCAATGGCGTTTGGCTCGCCAAGCAAGGGATGCGTGTTACCGGTTTTGATGTTTCTGATATTGCACTTGTCAAGGCGAAACAGTTTGCGAAAGATAGCGAAGTCAATATTGAATACAGTCTTTGTGATACAGATGGGTTTGACTGGAAAACTAATTCCTATGATGCAATCATTGCTATTTTTATACAATTTGCTGATCCAGAAATGCGAGTTAGGATTTTTAAGCAAGTACATCAGGCTTTGAAACCCGGCGGTATATTTATTCTTCAGGGCTACACGCCCAAGCAGTTGGAATACAAGACTGGTGGACCATCTCTAATCGAGCACCTCTATACCGAAGAGATGATTCGTGAACTTAGTTGCGACTTTGAAATCCTAGATCTTCAGTGCTACGAAAAAGAATTATCTGAAGGTGCTAGACATACTGGCATGTCAGCTTTACTCGGCATGGTTGCCAAAAAAATCGCATGAAAACCATCGAGATCAAAAGTGCTTGGCAAGGCAACAGCGACTGTAATGCTTGCTCTATCAGAAGCTCTGCACTCTTTGCTGAATTAAATGAAGATGATTTTTCCAAAATACATGAGCCAATTGATGACCTTCGATTTGAGGCGCATTCGGGAATTTACAACCAGGGCGAAGCTGCTGATTTCCTCTATACCTTGAGGGATGGGTATATCAAGTTACTTCATATTAATTCAGATGGATCTGGAAGAATTGTCCGCTTAGTAGTTCCTGGAGATCTATTTGGTATGGAGGCGCTCTTAGGTGACAGTTATGCCCATTCAGCAGCCGCGCTATCCAATATCCATCTCTGCCGTATCCCTAAAAAAATCATCTCTTCTTTGGGCGAAGAGTCACCACGCTTGCATCGTCAGATTGTTAAGAAGTGGGGAGAAGCACTTGCCCAATCGGAATCTTGGTTTTCTGAAATTAATACGGGTAGGATTGAAGTACGTCTTGCGCGCTTCTTCCTCAGGACCGCTAAAGTTTCTGGTGATATGGCAGTCGCCCCATTATTTAAGAGGGAAGATATGGGTTTAATGATGGATGTGAAATTTGAGACTATCAGTAGGGCGCTTGCATCTATGGCTGATCAAGGGATTATTTCAAATGTCACTCGTCTTAGCATTCAAATACCTAGTCTTGAGAAGCTAAAAGCGTTCTCACAGGCAAGTATGTAACTATTTAGGCAAGAAAAAAGCTGCCTAGGCAGCTTTTTAGAACTTCAACTAATTAAGCATTAAGCCTTTTTAGCGTAAGCAGAGCACCAGCCTGGGCCAGCAACTTGCTTAGCACCAAACAAAGAGCAACCACCAGCAGCAGAACCAGGTTTACCTTGATACAAAGCGCAGTTTTCACACTTTTGGCCAGCAGCATACTTTGGATATTTTGCTTTATCCACTTTAGAGGCATCAGCCTTGTAGCCTAAAGCAGCAGCTTGTGGATCAGTTTCGGCAACCATTGCTTGAGCTTGAACTTTACCGTTCAAAGCCAATGTACAAGCACCAGCTGCAGACAAAATCATAAATTGACGGCGACTATTTTTCATTAAAACTCCATTATTAAGGGGATTTTGGGTAGCAATTACCGCTAGCTTCCTGCCATGATAATACTGATAAATTGCCCATCAATAGGGGTTTCTCTGTATTAATTTACCCGCGCCTTAGGGTGAAACTACGAATCTATGCATAAATGCGTATATATGCATTAAGAACGCTATTTTTGCATCAATTTACTAAGAAGAGGCTTTATGAAGAAAGTACTAGTTTGCTGCCTGACATTTGTTTCAGGCCTTGTTTTTGCGCAGTCCGCACCATCTACCAATCTAGAATTACTTCAAATTATTGATAAATCCACCAAGTTTGTTGTTAATACACCCAAGGGGCCAGTTGAAATTACCCGTGTAATGACCTCATGCGCTAAGAATAAAGGCTGGTTACAGCCATTAATTCCGATTAAGGGTGTTGTACCAGTTGATGAGATTGATGTCTTGAATGCCTTGAATGACAAAGATTCGATTGTTGTTGATATGCGTGTAGTTGACGATCGCGTAAAGGGGACAATTCCTGGCTCCGTTGGTATACCGTATACCGAAGTAGCAATGCGTATGGATGAATTGGGCTGCAAGAAGCCTGCCGCTGGCTCTACCAAATGGGATTGCTCAAAGGCTAAAAAGGTCTATGCTTTTTGCAATGGCCCAGTTTGCCCGCAAAGCCCTATGGCTATGGCCGCAATGACTCGTGATGGTTTTCCTGCTACCAAAATTTATTACTACCGTGGCGGCATGCTGGACTGGGAT
>NZ_NCJB01000020.1:0-20849 GCF_002282275.1 Polynucleobacter sp. 39-46-10
TGTTTGATATTTATACCATCCCGTGAAGGTATCTCAAGTTGACGCCGAAATAGAGTTGATAAATTGTTATCACCTTGTTTATTCATGATATTTCCCAGCAAATAATTAAAGGTCTATCTTAAGAAGTAAATATTTCAGATTCATTGCAATAACTGACTGAATTGACCAAGCAATCAGGGATCTTTGTGACATCGATTTGTAATGTTTTGCAATTAAGATCAAAAAATTTAGGCATTCAAGTTAAATGCGATCGATTGCTCTACTTCTACTGCTGATTCCGCTGGCATGCAAGGCATTTGAGCCACTGAATACAGATGATGCTGGTACGGTTCCTAAGGGTTTAAATCAGATTGAACAGTATTTTTTTACCACGGCTTCACATGGTGGTGGATCGGCTAATACCGTCGATATCATAACCCCTGGAGAAGAATACTTCGGCGGTCAAAATGCCAAAGCTTTTCCATTTACCTACACCCGCGGTGTCGCAGATAATATTGAATTATCTTTTGGTAGCACCTACTTTGCAGCTCCAAGGGGCAGCTTCTCACCATTATCCAATAAGGTAGTAGCTATGAAATGGCGGTTTGCTGAAAATGATCAGTGGGGTTTAGCAGTTAAACCAAGCATTACTTTGCCAGGATCCCCACAGCAGCAAGTTGCCGGATTAGATCTCGCTTTACCAAATTATGGCGTCAATTTGATTGCTTCACATTACTGGGATTTGGTGGAGGTTCATTTAAATGCAACGTATAACAAGTCACTCTACAACACCAATTACCAGATTGGCGCTGGTGTAACAGAAAATAGAACCAATATATGGTTCTTCTCAATGGCACCCGTTTGGAAGGTAGTAAATCATCTAAGGCTAGCCCTAGACATAGGTCTAACCACTAATCCACCGAGTACCGAACAATATCTAAGCAACTATGCTTTGGTTGCAGCGATCATATCTGCAAGCGATAGTTTAGACATTGGCATCTCATACATGAGAAGTGCGGCAAACATGGGAATCATTATGAGCAATTCAGGCATCAATGCCTCTCGTTCAGAGATCGGGTTTACATGGCGCTTTTAACTGCCAAGACGATGTTGAATATTTCGATTGCGATAGGCTACTCTGATGTCGTGCCAAATAATCAATGCTTTAATAAAAAATTGTTTCATTTAAATCTCCATAGAGTTGATCAACATATTTAACAGCCTAATCTTATCGCCCGAGTATTTCAGGCTGATGTCAAACACTTACAATAAACAAATATTTTTTTCCTTAGGAAATTCATTTTGACTTTAATTCCTACGCTCCCCTTTCCCATTAATGGTGTTGTTTTTGCTTGGGCAATGACAGCTGATGGAAGAAATTATGAAATCCCCCTGTTTGATATTGCAGATGCTCTCAATAATTCAGATTTATCAGTTTGGTTACATCTCAACTTATCTAACTCTCAAGTTCAGCGCTGGCTTAAAAACACCGCCCTCATCCCAGATCGAGTAGTAGAGATGATCGATGAGGGAGTAACTCGTAGTCGCCTGGAAAGAATTGAAAAGTTAGATGATTGCCTATTGATGGTGATGAATGATTTTGAGCAAGAGTTTGGAGATGATCTTAGTAATGGTGAGCTAGGTACTCTTTGGGCCATTCTTACTCCGCGACTCATGATCTCCTTACGAAATATCCCACTACGAACGACTGATCGCTTACGATCTGATTTACGCTCCGGTTTACTCAGTCCCCGCTCCGCAATTGAACTCTTTCATGAGCTGATTGATTTACGCGCAGAATACTTGCGAACTCTCCTCATCAATTTATCCGAAACTATGGATGACTTAGAGGAGCTGCTCCTAAAAGGCAAAGAGCTCCCTGAACATGAGTTTTTGGGCAGGATTCGAATCCAATGTAGTCGTCTGAGACGACAGTTTTCTCCCGAGTTGATTGCCTTACACCGCCTACAAAAGCGCCTGCCTTACTGGTTCTCTGAAGACGATAAATTTCGTCTCAATGAGGATTTAGAATTACTCTCGTTCTTGGTGCAGGAAATTTCTAATCTATATGATCGAGCAAAAGTGTTGCAGGATGAGCAGGCCGCTCATGTTGCCGAATTTAATGCAAGAAATCTGCAAGTCTTATCCGTTACGACCGTAATCTTCTTACCTATGACGCTCTTAACTGGCATTATGGGAATGAATATGGAGGATTTACCAGGCCTCAAAGAATCTTTTTACATCGTCATGGCGCTCATGGCCGCTGCTGGTGCGACTGTATATTTCGCCCTTAAAATCAGAAAAATTATTTAATACCGGGCCGTTAGATTGCTTAAAAAATCAGCATCTAGGGTCAGTAACCTGGCATTAGACGAGCTACTACTTGCCGCAATCCTGCGCCCCCCCCCCTGTGGCGGGAGAGGCTAACTAGAAAGGCTATTAGCGCTGATTATAGGGGTTGAACATCACCCTCAAAACTTCTTTGATTTAGATCAAAAGCCCTTCCTGAAGCCAAAAAAAGCGATTTTGTCATATTACTTTGCTAGCATTTGTCCGTTCTCACTACATTTATCCGGATACCCATGAGCGAATATAAATATGAAGATGCTGTAAAACAGCTACAAGAGTCTGGCGCTATTGGTCTACAAGACTTTAAAAATCTATCTTATGAAGACTTAAATGAGCTGCTCGAAGAAATCAAGGTGTGGTGCCTGTATGCCAATGGTAAGTTAGACAAGCTACCTAAAGAATCTAAAAAGAAAAAGTATAAAAAAGATAAGAAGGACAAAAAAGATAAGAAGGACTAAGCGACAAAAGTGTCGTTAATCTGAAATACGTTCCTTAGGGAAGCGAAGGGTAAAGGTACTGCCCTGACCGGGAGTGCTATTGATAATAAGCTGAGCTTGATGACGATTCGCAATATGTTTAACAATTGCCAGCCCCAAGCCAGTCCCGCCGGTATCTCTAGAGCGACTTCTATCTACGCGATAGAAGCGCTCAGTAAGCCGGGAAAGATGCTCAGAAGCGATACCAGGACCCGTGTCAGCTACCGAGAACTCACCCTCACCACGCTCATTTACGCACCATTTAACATGAATTGAAGCAATATCTGGCGTGTATCTGATGGCATTGGAGACCAAGTTGCCAAATGCGGAAAGAACCTCTCTCTCCTCACCCATTAGATGATTGGGACTTAAGACCTCAAAGCTAAAGGCATGACGTCCTTGAGAAAGCGCCTCTGCATCATTCTTCAACAGCACCATCAGAGTGGTAATGTTGATCTTTTCAAGAGAGGCGGGCAAGGTATTTGCCTCTAGGTTCGCTAGAGTTAATAAATCCTCCACCAAACTCTTCATTCTCTGGGCTTGAGACATCATCATTTCAAAATATTGGCTTTGCTGAGACTTCTCAAGATCTAGCGACTGCATAGTCTCTAAAAAGCCCATCAAAACCGTAATTGGCGTTCTCATTTCATGCGAAACGTTAGCCACAAAATCACGACGCATCGCATCAGCCTTCTGCAGGTCTGTAACATCTTGAACGAGCAGGAGGTGTCGCCGATCACCAAATGGGAAAATTTGCAACATCAAGCTAAGATTTGAATTTGGCCCCATCCTCTCTAACAGCAATGGATCATCAAATACTCTCTTATTGAGGTACTGAATGAATTCTGGTCTACGAATAAGAAAATTGATTCTCTGTAGAGCGTCACGCTTGAAGCTCAAGCCAAAGAAGCGCTCAGCGATGGCATTGCACCACTCAATATGATCTTCGCTATCCAGCATCACAATACCGTTAGGAGAGGCTTGAAAAGCCTCAATAAAGCGATTGTGCTGCCTTTCGATAGACAGTATTTGCTGCTTGAGATTACGGACTAAACGCTGAAGGCGAAAAAAAATCTCTTCCCAATAACCGCTTGGCAAAGGCATGGACTCAACAGAGTCGGATAAGGTAAATTTTCTTAAACGAGCTAAATTAATATAGGAATAAATCAAGGGTACTGCAAGTACAGATATTGCCGCCACAACCCCAGAAAAAGGACCCAAATTGGAGGATGCTGTATATGCCGCAAGAAAAGCCAGGCATATAAGCAGAATAAAGCGAGAAATAACAGATAACATTTGACAATCTTAGAGCATCTACTCAATTAGACCCAAAACTCTAGTCTAGAGGTCGATTTTAATTAGGTCTGGGTCGGCAGCTTCGTAATTCGATAACCGCTTCCGCGGACCGTCTCTATGTAACGATCGCAGTCCGTAAGCGTCAAAGCTGCTCTTAACCTCTTAATATGAACATCAACAGTCCGCTCCTCGATATAAACCTCATTTCCCCAAACCTTATCGAGTAAATTTGCCCGAGAATGTACCCTTTCAGGATTTGCCATCAAAAACTGTAAGAGACGATATTCAGTGGGACCTAAAGGGATAGATTGGGGCTCCCTATTGGGCCAAACAGCTGTTACACGATGGGAAAGAGGATCCATCCTCAATGGACCAACAGCCAATGGTCCAGAGTCTTCCATGGGAGTTTGACGGCGTAAAAGCGCCTTTACACGTGCAACCAACTCTTTTGGGGAGAATGGCTTGGTTACATAGTCATCTGCACCAGAATCTAAGCCTAAGACCTTATCGGACTCATCACTTTTGGCGGTAAGCATCAAAATAGGCAAGGAGCGGGTACGCTCGTTCGAGCGAAGCTCCTTGGCAAACTGAACACCTGATTTACCAGGGAGCATCCAGTCCAAGATTAAAAGAGAGGGCAACTCATCTCGCATCAAATTCATAGCGACATCAGCCTGAAGAGCCCTTTCCACTTCGAAGCCTGCATGAGTCAGATTGATCGAAATGAGCTCAGCAATCGAAGGCTCATCCTCAACAATCAATATTCGGTGAGTCATCTGGAATTCCGCTTTGGTAGTTACGGTTTATTTGCCTCGCGAACCAAATCCTCATGAGGGATATGTCGCACATCAGAGCCCTTGGCAATATAAATAACAAATTCAGCAATATTTTTTGCGTGATCACCAATACGCTCGATTGCTTTTGCAATCGTCAACATATCAAGACCCGTGGAAATAGTATGCGGATCTTCCATCATGTAGGAAATCAGCTTACGAACAAAGCCTCTGAACTCTTCATCAATCTGGCGATCTTCCTGCACAACCTCGGCAGCCGCAACGGTATCTAACCTGGCAAAGGCGTCCAAGCTACGACGCAGTAGAGAAATTGCCATCTGCCCGGATAAACGAATTTCAGCTACATTAATATTGTGAATAGCTCCAGCTTCAATTAAGCGCTTGGTTCTCTTGGCCACGCGTTCAGCTTCATCACCGGCACGCTCTAGATTAGTAATCGCTTTTGAAACAGCCATGACGAGACGAAGATCCCGTGCTGTAGGCTGACGACGGGCAATTAATTCAGTGCAAGCTAAGTCAATCTGGATCTCAAGATCATTTACAAGTTTTTCGTTCTGAATGACTACATTACAAGTATCAATATCCATTTGCGTGAATGCACGCATTGCAGTGGAGATTTGAGATTCAACAAGCCCACCCATTTCTAGTAAACGACTAGACAATGAGTTTAAGTCTGCATCAAACTGGGATGATAGGTGTTTATCTGGCATATATGTCTCCAATTAACCGAAGCGACCGGTAATGTAATCTTCTGTTTCTTTACGTTTAGGCTTGATGAATATTTCATCCGTCTTACCATACTCAATCAAGCTTCCAAGATACATATACGCAGTGTAATCGGAGACGCGTGCAGCTTGTTGCATATTATGAGTAACGATTGCAATCGTGTATTCATGCTTCAGCTCATTAATCAACTCTTCGATCTTTCCTGTAGAGATTGGATCAAGAGCCGAAGTAGGCTCATCAAGCAAGATAACGGATGGCTTAACTGCTACTCCACGAGCAATACAGAGACGCTGCTGCTGACCGCCTGAAAGAGATAAGCCACTTTGATTTAATTTATCTTTTGCTTCGTTCCAAAGCGCAGCTTTATTTAGAGCCCACTCAACTCGCTCATCCATCTCAGAGCGTGATAGCTTTTCATATAAACGCACACCAAAAGCAATATTCTCGTAAATAGACATTGGAAATGGTGTTGGCTTTTGGAATACCATCCCAATGCGCGAGCGCAACAGATTCAAATCCTGACCAGGCTCTAGGATATTTTGGCCATAGAAATTAATTTCACCTTCAGCACGTTGACCAGGATAGAGGTCATACATACGGTTTAGGGTTCTTAATAATGTTGATTTTCCACAACCAGATGGGCCAATAAAGGCGGTAACCTTACCTTGCTCAATATCGAGATTGATACCCTTTAAACCCTGAAAAGATCCATAGAAAAAATTAAGGTTACGCACTTCAAGCGCATTAACAGAATTTGTTATTACTTGATCATTATTTAATTCCACTCTAGCTCCCTGACTATCAATCTGATTTAAGTCAAACAATGTTTTCATGTCACTCATTAACTCTGAACTTTCTGACGAAATACTACTCGAGCCAAAATATTCAAAATGAGTACTGCAAATGTAATTAACAGTGAACCACCCCAAGCAAGAGCAACCCAATTGTCGTATGGGCTCATAGCAAACTGAAAAATAACAACTGGCAAATTAGCCATTGGCTTATTCATATCTACAGAGAAAAACTGGTTACTCAATGCCGTAAATAGAAGCGGCGCAGTTTCTCCACTAACACGAGCGAGCGCAAGTAATACACCAGTCATAATGCCGCTTTGAGCTGCTCTTAGAGTTACCATAAAAGCAACCTTCCATTTGGGCGTTCCTAGTGCGTAGGCAGCCTCACGCAAACTGCCAGGAACCAAGCGCAGCATATTTTCCGTAGTTCTAACAACCACAGGAATCGCAATTAATGACAGTGCGATTGTGCCTGCCCAACCAGAAAAATGCTGTACTTGGGCAACATATAAGGCATAGACAAATAAACCAATTACGATCGAAGGGGCAGAAAGCATAATATCTGTTACAAAACGCGTTAATGATGCCACCCTGCTTCGATCACCATATTCTGAAAGGTATAGACCTGCCAGAACACCGATCGGAGTACTGATCAGTGTGCAGGTGCTAACCAATAACAAACTCCCAACTATTGCATTAGAAAGCCCTCCCCCATCGGTGCCAGGAGCTGGAGTGCTAGCTAAAAACATATTGAGATTTATAGCCGAAAATCCCTTTATAAACAAAATACTCAGAATCCAAATCAGGCTAGTCATTCCAAGAGCCATCGCAACCATAGACAGGGCGAGACCAATCTTATTGGCACGCTTTCTTCTTGAAAAAATTCCTTGATCGACATTAGCACTCATCTTCATGTTTTAAGTCCTTGTTTTTTTTCCATATTGATTAACATCCATTTAGCAATAGCCAAAACAACAAAGGTAATAAAGAAAAGTGCAAGACCCAATGCAAATAATGAGGAGTAGTGAAGGCCTGCCTCAGCCTCACCAAACTGATTAGCTAACGTTGAAGCAATTGAGCTTCCTGGAGCAAATAATGAAGGTGAAATGCGCTGGGCATTACCAATCACGAAGGTGACTGCCATTGTCTCTCCAAGCGCTCTTCCGAGGCCAAGCATTATTCCGCCAATCACGCCAGCCTTTGTGTATGGGAGCACAATATTTTTCACCACCTCCCAAGTAGTGCATCCTATTCCATATGCAGACTCTTTGAGGACTGGAGGAACAATATCAAACACATCACGCATCACCGAAGCAATAAAAGGCAAAATCATTAGCGCCAAAATTAAGCCAGCACATAACATTCCAATGCCGTTAGGCGAACCAGAAAATAGAATCCCAATAAGAGGTATGTTCCCCAATGTAGCTTGGAGGAATGGTTGAATGTAGTCTCCAAAAATTGGGGCAAAAACAAATAGACCAAACATGCCATAAATGATTGAGGGAACAGCAGCCAATAATTCAATCGCCGTTCCAAGTGGGCGACGAAGCTGTGGCGGGCAAATTTCAGTCAGAAAAAAGGCAATGCCGAAGCTTAAAGGCACCGCAATTAAGAGTGCAATCACGGATGAGACTACGGTACCGTAAATAGCAATCAGACCACCAAACTCTCCACCAACAATATCCCACTGGGATGTGAAGAAAAATTGGGGGCCAAACTCATGCAGAGCAGGCCAAGCATTAATGAATAAAGAAATAATGATTCCCAATAAAGCAAAAAGCACTGAAAGGGAAAAAAATTGAGTAATACGATGGAATAAAAAATCCTGAACTAGCTGTAGACGCGCAATTTTTGTTGCTAAAGCTGAAGGTGCGCCAGAAGATTCCAAGGTGTTCATAAAATATTCAGATCCAGAAAATTTAAAACGACCCTATTAACAGGGTCGTTTTAATAGTTACTGCAAATTAAAATTACTTCGCGTCAACTTGGGACCAAACTTGCTTACGAATGTAATCTACAGTCGCATCAGGCATAGGCACATAGTCTAAATCTGAAGCAGCTTTCTTACCATCTTTAAATGAATAGTCAAAGAATTTCAATACTGCAGCGGCTTGAGCCTTATTTTCTGGCTTTTTGTAGACCACTACAAAAGTTGCACCTGTGATTGGCCATGCTTTTGCGCCAGGAGCGTATGTAATGAAGGTATTCATTCCAGGGAACTTAGACCAATCGGTACCAGCTGATGCGGCAGCAAATGCTTCAGATGTAGGTGAAACCATTACGCCATCAGCATTTTTAACTTGGGTATAGCTCAGGTTATTCTTTTTGGCATAAGCGTATTCAACATAACCAATCGAATTTTTGATACGGGCAACGTTAGCAGCAACACCTTCGTTACCTTTTCCACTAACAGTAGAAGCAGCCGGCCATTTCACTTGGGCACCAAAACCTACGGCATCCTTAAAGTTGCTACTTGCTTTAGATAAAAAGCTTGTGAAAATAGCTGTTGTACCAGAGCCATCAGCGCGGGTTACAACGGTAATTGGACCTGAAGGGATCTTCATACCAGGGTTTAACAGAGCAACGCGTTTGTCGCTCCAGTCAGTAACTGAACCTTGGAAAATATCCGACAATAAGTCGCCAGACAGCTTCAACTGACCAGGCTTCACGCCATCAATATTAACCACGGCAACTACACCGCCAATAATCGCTGGAAATTGCACCATACCATGTTGCTCGAGTTCTTCGAACTTCATTGGAGCATCGGTAGCACCGAAATCGACTGTTTTCGCTTTAATTTGCTTGATACCACCACCAGAACCAATAGATTGGTAGTTAAGACTATCGCCGCTTTTAGCTTTGTAAGACTCAGCCCATTTGCTGAGAACTGGATAGATGAAAGAAGAACCGGCGCCTGTCATTTCAGTTGCCATTGCGGCACTTGAGCCCAATGACAAAGCAACGGCACCAGCAACTAAGGCATTTTTAAATACGAGTTTCATTTGTAAGCGTCCTTGATAGATGTAGTCTTGAATACTGCTAGCTATGAACAATACGTTTCAAGTATTACGCTTTTATGACACAGGATTTAAATAAATAAAGTTCATTTAATTCAATGAGTTAAGTCGTTGGGACCAAGTTCGCAATGTCCTTGGCTGAGCTCATGGCTAGTTTACTATCTTGAGCCTCTACCATGACCCTTAGGACAGGTTCTGTGCCTGAGGCACGAATAAGCACCCTGCCCCTGCCTTTGAGATCACTCTCAACCTGGCTAATCTTCGATTTGAGGGTATTGTCTGACTTCCAATCGTACCCCGCCCTGAATTTGATATTCAGAAGTGCCTGGGGGAAGATCTTGACTGCATCTAAAAGTTCGGCCAAGCTCTTCTTGGTCTGGCTCATGGCAGCTAGCACCTGCAGCGCGGCGATGGTGCCATCACCGGTTGAGTGTTGATCCAAACAAAGTAAATGGCCTGAACCTTCGCCACCGATAATCCAGCCTTTTTGTTTGAGTAGCTCTAAGACATAACGATCGCCTACATTAGCACGTTCAAATCCAATACCCAAGCCTTTAATAGCATTTTCTACGGCGAGGTTGGTCATCAAGGTACCCACCACTCCACCTATAGCTTGGCCGCGCTCGATGCGATCTTTTGCTAGTACGTATAAAAGCTCATCGCCATTAAACAACCTACCAGAAGCATCGACCATTTGCAGTCGGTCTGCATCACCATCCAAGGCGATACCGAGATCTGCTTTGGTTTCTTTAACTTTAGCAATTAAAGCTGCTGGCGCTGTCGCACCAAAGCCGTCATTAATGTTTCGGCCATCTGGATGAACGCCAATTGAAATCACTTCAGCACCCAGTTCATGAAAGACATGCGGTGCAGTGTGATACGCAGCACCATGTGCGCAATCGACAACCAACTTCATGCCTTTGAGATTTAACTCGCCCGGAAAGGTGGATTTGCAGAATTCAATGTAACGGCCTGCAGCATCGTCTATACGAAATGCTTTACCCAGCTCCTTTGAGCTGACACAGCCCATCGGCTTAGCAAGCTCAGCTTCAATTGCTAGTTCAAACTCATCGCTTAACTTGCCACCTTCAGCGGAGAAGAATTTAATGCCGTTATCTTGATAGGCGTTATGTGATGCTGAAATTACTACGCCTGCAGATAAGCGCAAGGCTTTAGTGAGATAAGCAACACCAGGAGTAGGCATTGGTCCGCACAACATGACATCAACACCGGCAGCAGCAAAACCAGCCTCTAAGGCAGCTTCTAATAAATAACCAGAAACACGGGTATCTTTACCAATCAAAATCTTGCAGCGCTCACCCGGTTTTGACTGACTACTTAGTACTTTGCCTGCGGCATAGCCAAGACGCGTAATGAACTCCGGAACAATCGGGAATTGCCCCACTTCACCACGGATGCCATCAGTACCAAAGTATTGTTTTTTCATGGGCTTGATTATAAAACTTGTGGGTATTTAGCCAAGCAAGTTAACTCTGGATAGCTTCCCAGAGCTTTAAGGAGTCTACCGTCTCCTGAGCATCATGCACGCGGATGATACGAGCACCACGATCAGCAGCCAGGATGGCAGCTGCAACACTCAGCGCTATACGGTCATTGGTGTCACGACCAGTTAACTTACCCAACATCGATTTACGAGAAATTCCGGCCAATACCGGATAAGCCAATTCGGAAAATTGATCAAAATCAGCCAGCATCTTGAGGTTGTGTTCAAGACTTTTTCCAAACCCAAAGCCAGGGTCGATGGCAATTCTGTTTTGAGCGACGCCTTGATTCTCTAGCAAGGAGGCACGCTCCTGTAAAAATACTTTTACCTCGGCAATCACATCTTGATAATTGGGATTAAATTGCATCGTTTGTGGATCACGCTGCATATGCATTAAAACAATACCGCACTGTTTATCTGGATTGCTCTTATCACTCTCGATGACAGCATCTACTGCGCCCTCTTGTCGCAATGCCCAGATGTCATTAACGCAATCCACTCCAGCATTGAGTGCCTGACGCATGGTCTCAGCCTTATAGGTATCAATCGACAAAGCAAGGCCGCAATCTTTTAAGGCCTCAATCACTGGCAAGACGCGATCTAATTCTTCCTGCAATGACACCGGCTCGGCGCCTGGGCGAGTTGATTCACCGCCGATATCAATCATATCTACCCCATTAGCAATCATGCGCTCTGCTCGAGCAATCGCATCACTTGGGGTTCTGAACTTGCCACCATCCGAGAAGGAGTCTGGCGTGGCATTCAGAATACCCATCACTATTGGGCGCTGACGTTTACTGAAGTCAAAAAGAAAACGCCCGCAACGCCATGTTGCGGGCAGTGCTTGCTTCATCACCTTGCTGTTAGCTTGAGGCTAATTAAGCAGTCGCTGGAGCAGCGCCTGCTGCAGGACCTGGCGTTCCAGCTGAATTACCAAACTGGGTTGCTGGTGGTGGCTTAGGTGCACGTGGTGGACGACCTTCCATGATGTCGGTAATCTGCTCAGCATCAATGGTTTCCCATTCAAGCAAAGCAGCAACCATGGCTTCAACCTTGTCACGGTTTTGCTCCAGGATCGATCTTGCCAAGGCGTACTGACTATCGACCAATGCACGAATCTCTGCATCCACCTTTTGTTGGGTCAACTCAGAAACAGTCTTTGAGCTAGTGCGACCAAACATGCTTTCAGATTCGGTATCGACATACACCATCGTGCCCAAGCTATCACTCATACCGTAGCGAGTCACCATATCACGGGCCATTTTGGTAGCACGCTCGAAGTCATTGGATGCACCAGTGCTCATGGAATGCAAGAAGACTTCTTCAGCAGCACGACCGCCAAACAAAATCGCCAACTCTTCCATCATGCGATCTTTGTACAAGTTCACGCGATCAAATTCTGGCAACTGCCAAGTAACACCAAGTGCCATACCGCGCGGCATGATGGTGACCTTATGTACTGGATCAGCCTTAGGCAACACCTTAGCAACCACAGCATGACCAGACTCGTGATACGCCGTATTACGACGCTCTTCTTCACGCATTACTGCAGACTTGCGCTCAGGACCCATATAAATCTTATCTTTTGCATCTTCGAAGTCTTTCATATCAACGGCACGCTTGTTGCGACGTGCTGCAAACAAGGCAGATTCGTTGACCAGGTTTGCTAAATCTGCACCCGAGAAACCAGGCGTGCCACGTGCCAATACAGCCGCATCCACATCCGGATCAATCGGAACTTTACGCATGTGTACTTGCAAGATTTGCTCGCGACCGCGAATGTCTGGCAAGCCAACGTGTACTTGACGGTCGAAACGACCTGGACGCAATAAAGCGCGATCCAAGACATCGGAACGGTTGGTAGCGGCAACAACGATCACACCGCTATTGCTTTCAAAACCATCCATCTCTACCAGCATTTGGTTGAGAGTTTGTTCGCGCTCATCATTACCGCCACCCATGCCGGCGCCGCGATGACGACCAACCGCATCGATCTCATCAATAAAGATGATGCAAGGGGAATTTTTCTTGGCGTTCTCGAACATGTCACGCACACGTGATGCGCCGACACCAACAAACATCTCTACAAAGTCTGAGCCAGAGATAGAAAAGAATGGCACTTTTGCTTCGCCCGCAATCGCACGAGCCAACAAGGTCTTACCAGTTCCTGGAGGGCCTACTAGTAATACGCCATGCGGAATACGGCCGCCGAGCTTTTGAAACTTTTGCGGATCTTTTAGGAAGTCAACAATCTCAAAGACCTCTTCTTTCGCTTCATCGCAACCAGCGACATCAGCAAAAGTAACAGTATTACTATTCTCATCAATTAAGCGCGCTTTGGATTTGCCGAAAGAGAATGCTCCACCCTTACCGCCGCCCTGCATCTGACGCATCATGAAGAACCAGAAACCGATAATCAATAAAGTGGGTCCAAGGTAATACAAAGCAGAAACCAACATGTTTGGTTCATCATCCGCTTTACCAGTAACTTGGACACCGTACTTCATTAAATCGCCAACCATCCAAATATCTCCTGGGGAGATGATGGAATATTTGTTACCGTCATTTGGGATAACTTGCAGAGTACGGCCTTGCACATCAACTCGTTTGACTTTGCCAGCTTTGGCATCGTCCATGAATTGAGAATACGTGACTTGAGTCTGATCCTTTGGCTTGTCGAACTGTTTAAAAACAGTAAACAGCACCAGACCCACAATGAGCCACACACCGACTTTTTGCAACATATTGCTATTCAAAAGGAGACCTTTGCCGGATTAATCCGGGAGTTAAAGCGGATTGCTATATCTAAGTATTTGATTCTACTACCAGCCTTTTTCAAGGGCTGAGAGCCAATTTATTTAATAAACCCCTACTTTTAGGGGGTTATTTAGGTAGTTTGAGGTCTCGGCCAAGTAAAAAGATTTCCGAGGACTTCGCTCTAGAGGCTTTTGGCTTTCTGGAGGCCACGGTTTTGAACACCTTTTTAAAGGATTCCACAATTTGGCTGTAGCCACTGCCGTTGAAGCACTTAATGAGTAAGGCACCTTCTGGTTTGAGGTGCTGGACTGAAAAATCCAGGGCAATTTCTGCCAGAAAAGCCATGCGGGCTGCATCTGCCACACCTACCCCAGAGAGATTGGGTGCCATATCCGACATGACGAGATCAACTTTTCCATCTGCATCGGCTGGCAAAAGCGCCTCAAGCGCCTTTAAGCCCTCATCTTCACGAAAATCCCCCTGAATAAAAGAGACGTCCGCAATATCTTCCATCGGCAGAATATCAATCGCAATAATGGTTCCATCCGGCTTACCAGATTCAATATTCGGATTATTTTTACCTAGCTCAGTCAGGCGATTACGGGCGTACTGAGACCAGCTCCCAGGAGCGCTCCCGAGATCCACAATAGTCATACCTGCTTTGATGAGTCGGTCTTGCTCGTCTATCTCACTCAACTTATAGACAGCTCGTGCGCGATAACCCTCTTTTTGGGCCATCTTCACGTACGGATCATTTAAGTGATCCTGCAACCAACTTTTATTAAATTTATTCTTTGCCACAACTTACCCACTTTCGACGTTTATTTTCCTTGTTTATGCCCTACAAGGCAAAAGGAATCGACGTAAAACATCTTGATATGAGTCTATATGGGGCCGAAAGCCCTGTTTTACAAGCCCTAATGCTCTATCATCGAGGCCATGACTGCACTTACTATTACCCCAGCCCAACGTAAATCCCTTAAAGCCGACGCTCATGGACTGAGTCCAATTGTCATGATTGGTAGCGATGGCCTGACTCCTGCGGTCATCAAAGAGGCTAAGTTATCTATTTCTCATCACGGTTTGATCAAAGTTCGTGTATTCGGCGACGATCGTGACGCACGTATTGCCATCTATGAAGAGCTTTGCGACAAACTCGGCGCAGCGCCAGTTCAGCATATCGGAAAATTGCTCGTACTTTGGAAACCGATTGATATTGTTGATGCGGCCCTCTCCAACTTAGGAAGATCCAGCAAGCAAACCAAGAAATCATTGCAAGCACCTCGCACTAAGCGCCAACCGAATCGCGTTGTTGCAAAAGTCGGTGTTCGCACCAGCACCTCCGAGAGATCAGATCGACGCTCCGCTGCTAGCAAGTCGCCATTTGAAAGAGCGGCTGCAGTAAAAAACGCTGCCCCAAAGAAACGTGTTCTACGTGCCGATGCTGCTGAGTCTAAAATTGGCTGGTCATCACCAGGCTACCGCAAGGCAGTTGCAGCACCTGCGCCAATCAAGAAACGTAAGGCACGTATGAGCAGTACGAAGAAGAAATCATTGGGCTCTTGATACGCAGGGTATTGAAGATGCTCCCCAGAAAAACGCCGCTAATCGGCGTTTTTTATTACTTACCTCTTGTATTGCTTCTTAACTCACCTCTTAGTAAGTCGCCAGACCAAGAAGATTCCCAGAAGACTCTGCAGCATAAATAGAATGCTAGAGGCACCATGCAGCCTGCCGAATAAAGTAGCTGATGGAGAAACCATGACGGGCATGCCTTGCGCTAAAGCATTATCTCTGAGGGTGTTCATCCAAGGGATAAAGATAAAGGCTGCTGCAATAGAACATAGCAGCATTGCCAATAAAAGCCAGCGAATGAGTCTAAATTGATTGAGGCCACGATTTACTAAGAGATTGGCTAAGACCATTAGACCAATACACACGATCAAGCTCAGGTAGGCCTCTAGCTTAAAGATGCTGCCAGCCACCATGCCGGCAGCTTGACGATCAGTCATGGTGCTAAAAATGGCTGGGGCAACTAAATAACCCACAGCAAGCAAGCCTCCAACCCATAAGCCCGCAATCAAAATGAAGAGTCTTTGAGCGCCCACATGAGTCGGAGTCCCTAAAGTCTGCATGTTGATTCTGGTTTGTATTAGAGGTAACGAACCGCGAGAATCTCTACTTCACGATTACCGCCCGGAGCCTGAACAGCAACAACGTCGCCCTCTTCTTTGCTGATTAAAGCGCGGGCAATCGGAGAGCTAATCGAGATCTTATTTAAAGCAATATCAGCTTCATCATCACCAACGATCTGATAAGTTAGCTTAGTGCCATCTTCTAAGTCTTCAAGATCTACAGTCGCACCAAAAACCACTCGACCATTAACATCCAAAGTGGCTGGATCAATGATTTGCGCTGCAGAGAGCTTGCCTTCAAGCTCCTGAATGCGGCCTTCAATAAAGCCTTGCTTCTCTTTAGCAGCATCATACTCAGCGTTCTCAGAAAGATCGCCCTGTGCACGCGCTTCAGAAATGGCATTAATCACTGATGGGCGCTCTTCATGCTTTAAGCGATGCAACTCTTCCTTGAGGAGCTCTGCGCCACGCTTAGTAATGGGAATTGTGTTCATGCTTCTAACCTAACTTAAATTAATTGAGCGTCTTATGCAGATTCTGCAATGAATACACCTCAAGAGACTCTTTATTACCGTTTTGCGACGTCATCAAACCGTCCATCACTGCGCGTGCCGCACTAATCGTGGTGTAGTAAGTCACATTATTGGCCTGAGCACTCGTACGAATAGAGCGTGAATCTGCGATTGCTGTGCGAGTCTCATCAACAGTAGTAAATACAAGTGAGATCTCACCATTCTTGATCAAGTCAACAATATGTGGACGACCATCTTTTACTTTATTGACTACGCGCACCGGTAAACCTGCTGCTTCAATCGCTGCGGCAGTACCTTTGGTAGCTACCATGGGGAAGCCCAATTGATGCAAGAGCTTAGCCACTTCAACTGCCTTAGGCTTATCGCTATCTTTTACCGTCAACACCACGGTGCCACTCTTAGGCAACTTAATACCAGCACCTAACTGAGATTTGAAGAGTGCTTCACCGAAAGTCTTACCCACACCCATCACTTCACCAGTAGAGCGCATCTCTGGTCCAAGGATTGGATCAATGCCCGGGAACTTATTGAATGGGAATACCGCTTCTTTAACTGAATAGTACACAGGCTTCACTTCAGCCTTGATACCTTGCTGATCTAAAGTCTGACCCACCATGCAGCGTGCTGCAATCTTGGCTAACTGCAAACCAGTCGCCTTGGATACGAATGGCACTGTTCGAGAGGCGCGTGGGTTTACCTCGAGCACATAGATGACATCTTTGCCATCGACATTCTGAATCGCAAACTGCACGTTCATCAAACCAACCACATTCAGGCCTTTGGCCATTGCCGCTGTTTGACGTTTGATTTCTGCAATCGTCTCATCAGACAAGGAATACGGTGGTAATGAACAGGCAGAGTCACCCGAGTGCACGCCAGCTTGCTCAATATGCTCCATCACACCACCGATAAATACACGCTGACCATCACTAATACAGTCGACGTCGCACTCAATCGCATCGTTTAAGAAGCGATCTAGCAGCACTGGTGAGTCATGAGATACCTTAACCGCTTCACGCATGTAGCGCTCGAGATCACGACCATCATGAACGATTTCCATGGCGCGACCACCCAGAACATAAGAAGGACGCACCACCAATGGATAACCAATTTCTTCGGCAAGCTTGAGAGCCTCGTCTTCTGCACGTGCAGTACGGTTAGGCGGCTGACGCAGATTCAACTCATGCAATAACTTTTGGAAGCGCTCGCGATCCTCTGCAGCATCAATCATGTCTGGTGATGTGCCAATGATAGGCACGCCGTTTGCTTCGAGATCCAATGCCAACTTCAAAGGCGTCTGACCACCGTACTGCACGATCACACCTTTTGGCTTTTCAATGGCAACGATCTCTAAAACATCTTCCAGAGTCAATGGCTCAAAATACAATCGATCCGATGTGTCATAGTCGGTAGAAACTGTTTCTGGGTTGCAGTTCACCATGATGGTTTCATAACCATCTTCGCGCATTGCAAGGGCAGCATGAACGCAGCAATAATCAAACTCGATACCTTGACCAATACGGTTTGGACCACCGCCAAGCACCATGATCTTATCTTTGGTAGTTGGCTGGGATTCGCACTCACCATGCTCTGCTTCGTATGTGGAATACAGATACGCTGTGTTTGTAGAGAACTCAGCCGCGCAGGTATCTACCCGCTTGTAGACAGGCACTACTTTAAGGCGATGACGTGCTGCACGAACGGAGGAAGCGTCCACTCCCAACAACTTCGCTAAACGACGGTCTGAAAAACCTTTTTGCTTGATGAAACGCAACTCAGGCGCTGACAAACTATCGATCTTGCGCTGCTTGAGCTCGGTTTCTATAGTGATGAGCTCTTCGATTTGCTCCAAGAACCAAGGATCTACCTTAGTCTCGTTGTAAACCTCATCAAGACCCATACCCATACGGAAAGCGTCTGCTAAATACCAAATACGGTCTGGACCAGGCTCGCCGATTTCTTGAATGATGTCGTCTAGATCCGTAGACACTTCATCCAAACCATCTACGCCGACCTCTAGGCCACGCAGTGCTTTTTGGAATGACTCTTGGAAAGTGCGACCGATTGCCATCACTTCGCCAACTGACTTCATCTGCGTTGTTAAGCGAGAATCCGCTTGCGGGAACTTCTCAAACGCAAAACGTGGAATCTTCGTTACAACATAGTCGATGGATGGCTCAAAGGATGCTGGAGTAGCGCCGCCAGTAATATCGTTCTTCAGCTCATCTAATGTGTAACCTACGGCCAACTTTGCAGCAATCTTGGCGATTGGAAAACCCGTTGCTTTAGAGGCCAATGCCGATGAACGTGAAACACGTGGGTTCATCTCAATCACAATCATGCGACCATCGACTGGGTTAATGGAGAACTGGACGTTTGATCCACCAGTATCCACACCAATCTCACGCAATACCGCAATCGAGGCATTTCGTAGAATTTGATACTCTTTATCCGTCAATGTTTGCGCTGGGGCAACAGTGATTGAGTCACCAGTGTGCACACCCATTGGGTCTAAGTTTTCGATTGAGCAAACGATGATGCAGTTATCGGCACGGTCACGCACCACTTCCATCTCGAACTCTTTCCAACCCAAGAGAGACTCTTCAATTAAGAGTTCACGGGTCGGCGATAAATCTAAGCCGCGTTTGCAGATCTCTTCAAACTCTTCACGGTTGTAAGCAATACCACCACCAGATCCACCCATGGTGAATGAAGGACGAATCACCACCGGGAAACCTAAGCTGCCAGTTTCTTTCTGAATACGTTGCTGGACTTCATGGGCTTCATCCATAGAATGCGCAATGCCAGACTTCGCAGAACCGAGACCAATCTTGGTCATCGCATCTTTAAACTTTTGACGGTCTTCTGCTTTATCAATCGCTTCTGGTGAAGCGCCAATTAATTCGCAACCGTATTTCTCGAGAACACCATGGCGATGCAAATCAAGTGCACAGTTCAAAGCAGTTTGACCACCCATCGTTGGCAAAATAGCATCCGGTTTCTCGGTGGCAATAATGCGCTCTACTACTTCCCAAGTAATTGGCTCGATGTAAGTTACATCAGCCATCTCTGGGTCAGTCATGATGGTTGCAGGGTTACTGTTCACCAAAATAACTTTGTAACCTTCGTCACGTAAAGCTTTGCAAGCCTGCGCACCGGAATAGTCAAACTCACAAGCCTGTCCAATGACGATTGGACCTGCACCAATAATCAGGATGCTCTTAATGTCGCTACGCTTAGGCATTATTTGCCTCCCTTATTGCTAACAGCGGTAGCATTCATCAGCTCCACAAAACGATCAAATAAATAGGCAATGTCATGAGGGCCAGGTGAGGCCTCAGGGTGACCTTGGAAACACAAAGCGGGCTTATCTTTCCAAGCCAAACCTTGTAGTGATCCGTCAAATAAAGAAACGTGCGTGACACGAATGTTGTCAGGCAGGGTATTTGCGTCTACTGCAAAACCATGATTCTGAGAGGTAATCGCTACGCGCCCAGTATCCAAATCTTTTACAGGGTGGTTTGCACCGTGGTGACCAAACTTCATCTTCAAAGTTTTAGCGCCAGCAGCTAAACCCATAATCTGGTGACCCAAACAAATACCGAATGTTGGAACACCCTTTTCGATAATATCTTTTGCAGCAGCAATCGCGTAATCGCAAGGGCCAGGATCTCCGGGGCCATTTGAGAAGAACACACCATCTGGGTTCATCGCCAATACTTCAGCAGCGCTAGTTTGTGCAGGCACAACCATGAGTTCGCAGCCACGCTCTGTGAGCATGCGCAAAATGTTGCGCTTCACACCAAAGTCATAAGCAACCACTTTCTTGATTGGCTTGCTAGCATCTAAAGTTCTGTATGCAGGCTTGCCGTCAGGGCCATGTAGATCCCATTCAGCTTCGCGCCATTGGTAAGGAGTTTTTGTTGTAACGACTTTGGCGAGATCTAAACCAGCCATGCCTGGGAAGGCCTTAGCCAACTCCAAGGCTTTCTTGCCAAGAGCCTCTACATCATCCCCCATCTTGCCAGCGACGATCGCGCCAGACTGAGCGCCTTTATCGCGCAAGATACGAGTGAGTTTGCGAGTATCGATACCAGAAATGCCGACTACCCCTGCTTTAGTCAGGTAGCTATCGAGGCTTTCTTCAGAGCGGAAATTGGATACGCGCTTGGAGAGGTCTTTTACGACCAAACCAGCTGCATGTATTTGATCCGACTCCGCGTCTTGACCGTTCACACCCACGTTGCCGATGTGCGGATAGGTCAAGGTCACGATTTGGCGAGAGTAACTAGGATCAGTAATGATCTCTTGATAGCCAGTAAGTGCGGTATTGAAAACGACTTCGCCGGTAGTTTCGCCAGGGGCGCCAATACTAAGACCGGGAAATACGGTGCCGTCGGCTAGAGCCAACACGGCGGGAGGAAAAGAAGGAAGCAAGGGTGACAAACCATCTCCAGTCCCTGCTCCATCCGACGCTCAACACCCCAAA
>NZ_NCJB01000303.1:0-2779 GCF_002282275.1 Polynucleobacter sp. 39-46-10
TGTCATTCAAAGCCAATCGAGTGAAGCGTGGTGAAAACCGACGCTTACGTGGAGAAGACTTACAACAAGGCAAGCCAGCAATTACTGCAGGGCGTTTATTGCGCCCCTCTGATCTCGGTCTTGCTGCCTCCCTTGGCATCTCCGAACTTGCAGTTCATAGAAAGTTAAGGGTAGCCATACTCTCTTCAGGTGATGAATTATGCCCATTGGGACAAACATTAGAAGCTGGCAATATTTACGATAGCAATCGCTATAGCTTGATCGGACTACTCAAGCGTCTTGATCTAGAAATCATTGATTGCGGAATTGTGCGCGATGATCCTGCTTCACTAAAAGCCGCCTTCATAGATGCCGCCTCAAAAGCAGATGTCCTCATCTCTTCTGGCGGGGTCTCAGCTGGGGAAGCAGATTTCACCAAGCAAATCATGCAAGAACTCGGTGATGTAGGTTTTTGGAAAATCGCTATGCGTCCAGGCCGCCCTATGGCTTTTGGGATGCTGAGGCCAATGGATGGATCTAGCCGTAAAACCCTCTTCTTTGGCCTACCTGGAAATCCAGTAGCAGTGATGGTGACTTTCTATCAATTTGTCCGTTCCGCTTTATTGCAACTCAATGGCGCAAGCCAGACTGAGCCACCAATCATGCAGGCGATTGCCGAAGCGCCCATTCGCAAGCGCCCGGGCCGAACAGAGTTTCAACGCGCCATTGTGGTGCGTGGCCCAGACGGAAAGCCTACAGTCACATTAACTGGTAGCCAAGGTGCCGGAATTTTGCGATCCATGAGTGAGGCAAATTGCTTTGTGATTCTGTCTCACGAGCAGGGAAATGTGGCTGCTGGTGACTGGGTAGATGTGGCGCTTTTCGATGGACTGCTTTAAGATTGCACCTCATGAAACTCACCAAAAAAGAAATTGTCTTCCTAGACCCAATGCATACCGCCAAAACTCTGGTTTTGGTTTACCTCTGCTTCTCTGTTCCAATTGTGCTGTTAGCCTTATTTGTGGCATTCATTCGTGATGGTGCGATACCTGGATTTACAGTGCTATCAGCACTGATACTCAATGCCTTACTTGGCTTCGCCCTGCTATGGATTGCGTGCAAGGTCTACAACTGGGTAGCAGGAAAATTTGGTGGGATCGAACTAGCTCTTCGTGAGCTTCCAGAAGAAATTGAAGCCGACTAAATTCTTAGTCGACTTCATTTTTTCAGCTTATTTGATTGTCTCTTACTTAAGCACTCAATACTTCAGTATTAATTAAGCTTGGTGGTTTTTTTCCATCAAGTGCTGCTCGTAAATTTTGCACTGCGAGATCAACCATCGCTCTACGTGTTTTTTCTGTAGCACTAGCAATGTGTGGGGCTAACACAATATTGCTGCACTTGAGTAACTCCGGATGCACTTGAGGCTCACCTTCAAAAACATCTAAGCCTGCCGCAAATATTTTTCCACTTTGTAACGCTTGCGCTAAAGCTGCATCATCCACAATACCGCCGCGAGCAATATTAACCAGGGTTGCAGATGGTTTCATCATGGCGATTTCTGCAGCGCCAATCGTATGATGATTTTGAGCGGTATATGGAAGAACTAGTACAACATGGTCAGCAGTGCGGAGCAATTCTTCTTTAGACACATAAGTAGCGCCGCAGGCTTTTTCATCAGCTTCAGATAAAGGCTTGCGATTGTGGTAGATCACCTTCATCCCAAAACCTAAGGCACGCTTAGCAATACCTTGACCAATACGGCCCATACCGATAATTCCAAGAGTGCTGTGATGTAAATCCATTCCTAATGGGTTAGTCACAATCGACCATTGCCCCCACTTACCAGCTCGCACCCAATGTTCCGATTCCGTAATCCGCCTTGCAGTTGCCATCAACAAAGCAAAGCCAAAATCAGCCGTTGTATCCGTAAGAACATCAGGGGTATTAGAAGCCATGACTCCAGCAGCAGTAATCGCTGGGACATCAAAATTGTTATATCCGACAGAAATATTGGCGACCACCTTCAAATTTTTAGCATCTGAAAGGGCGGAGGCATCAATCCGCTCACTACCTGTTACCAAAGCCCCCTCAACCTCTGAAAGCGCTTTTTTTAGCTCCTCAGGGGTCATTACTTTATCAATCTGGTTAGAGATAACCTCATAGGACTCCTCCAATTTGGCTAGCGCCTCAGGAAATATCGCCCTAGCGACCAAAATCTTGGGTTTGGAGGAAGTTGTGGAGTGATTTGCTGTAGTGTTCATAGCGTAACTTTACCTCATCTAAATTGCGGATTCTGCCTGAAAGATGGGCTGATTCAGCTAAAATTATGTTTTTATAACTTGGCAGTCCATTAGTATGGACTCCTTACAAGTAAACCATCATGACTTACGTTGTTACCGAAGCTTGTATCCGCTGCAAATACACTGATTGCGTTGATGTCTGCCCAGTCGATTGCTTTCGTGAAGGCCCTAACTTTTTAGTAATCGATCCTGATGAGTGCATCGATTGCGCGGTATGTGTACCTGAGTGCCCAGTCAACGCAATTTATGCAGAGGATGATGTGCCAGGTGATCAGCAGGCATTCATCAAACTCAATGCTGAATTGTCACCTGCTTGGACATCAATTACCAAATCCAAAGCTGCACTGCCAGAGGCCGAAGAGTGGAAAGACGTTAAAAATAAACTTGACCAACTGGTAAAGTAAATTGCACTCCCCCATTGAAACCGATGCAGTCATTATTGGCGCCGGTCCGGTGGGGCTCTTCCAAGTCTTCGAGCTTGGACTTCTAGAAATTAA
>NZ_NCJB01000304.1:0-2778 GCF_002282275.1 Polynucleobacter sp. 39-46-10
AAAAAAGTACTTTTATGCAATCCATGGTCGCAGTATTTTGGGCTTTTTTGGGCGTGCGTAAAAAATCAGGATTGCAGGAAGATGTAGCGTCATTAAGTTTTGTTCATATTGTCATTGCGGGAGTTTTGGGTGCCATAATTTTTATGGGCATACTCCTCTTGATAGTTAAAGCAGTTGTGTCCCATTGATTATTTTTTGATTGAATAGAGAGAATAAGATGTCATCCAATTCAACCCCTTACTATTTTGTTCCTGGACTATCTGGTCATCCAGCCTCAGCAGCTTTAGGCTTGCTTGCTTTTGGCGCTGGAATGTCTGGCTGGGTAAACCATGCAGCCTGGGGTGGCCCAGTTACTGCGGTTGGTGTTCTCTGGGTTTTATTTGTTCTCTATAACTGGTTTGGGGATACCATCGCCGAGTCTAACTCTGGTAAGAATGGTGTCAACGTAGATATTTCTTATCGCTGGTCGATGGCTTGGTTCATTTTCTCTGAGATTATGTTCTTTGGCGCATTCTTTGCGGCTTTGTTCTATGCGCGCAATATTGCGATGCCTTGGATGGGTGATGTTGAAAGTAAATTACTCTGGCCTGATTTCACAGCGGTTTGGCCTAATGATGGCCCTGCAGGATTGGTTGAGAAGTTCACGACTATGGGTCCGTGGCCAATCCCTACTATCAATACCTTGCTGCTCTTGTCTTCTGGTGTGACTGTGACTTACGCACATCATGCGATTCGTGAAGGTCATATGAAGCAAGCCATCAATGGCTTGGCTGCAACTGTTGCCTTGGGCGTTGTTTTCTTAGGCTTCCAGATTTATGAGTACTACCATGCTTACCATGCCTTGAATCTGAAGTTAACTTCAGGCATTTATGGCTCAACATTCTTCATGTTGACCGGCTTTCATGGATTCCACGTATTCCTGGGTGGCTTAATGTTGGCTATTGTGTTGCGTCGAATGATTCGTGGTGACTTCACAGCTGAAAATCATTTTGCGTTTGAAGGGGCTGCTTGGTACTGGCACTTCGTTGACGTTGTCTGGCTTGGTCTGTACATCGCTGTTTACTGGATGTAAGGAAATAAAAAATCGGGGCATTAAGCCCCGATTTGCTTTAGATGCTTGCTAGCTTAGGGGGTGGATTTAGTTTGTGCCCACCCGAACGCCACTAGCCTCGATGTATCCAAAGTAGTGGGCAATCAAAATTCCCAAGAAGAGTACTATTGAAAGTCCAATACGCAGCATGAGAGACTGAACCATTCTTGAGCTCCCACCTTTGTCTTTCATCATGAAGTAGAGAGCAGAGCCCAAGCTTCCTACAATCATTAGCAGTGCAACTGGAATAATCCATTTCATCTCAAAATACCCCCGTGAATATGTTTTCTAGCTTAATTACTAGTCGTATAGTCGCTACTTTATCAGCCCTTCTAGTGATTTTAGTGGGCTGTGGAGCAGGCATATGGCAGTTAAATCGGGCGGAACAAAAAATCCGCTTAGGTGAATCGCTTTCTGCCAAATTACAAATGCCTGTACTGAATGTCAATGCTGATAATTTGACCTTAGAACAGGCTTCAGAGCGCCGTATTCTTGCTCGGGGAAGGTTTGTGCAGGATGAGGTAGTTTGGTTAGATAACCGTCCTCGTCCTATCCCAGAGGGTGGATCTGGTGCTTCTGGGCAATCTGGCTTTTATGTGATGATGCCTTTGAAGTTGGAAGGTCAAGAAGCAGTTCTTTGGATTAATCGAGGATGGGCGCCTCGTAACAATCAAAATCGTATTGAGCTCCCCCCAGTCAAGACAGCCGATGAGATTGTGACTATTGAGGGTGTTGCATTCCCTCACCCGGGAAGAGTTTATGAATTAGGTCAAAAAGGGGATTCCAAAGCTAGGCCTCGAATTGAGCAAAATTTTGATTTGGCATTAGAAACTCAAAGCCATGAATGGAAGCAGCTACCTTTCATCGTTCGAGAGTCTGGTTCTTCGAAAGAGGATGGTTTAGTCAGAAATTGGCCCTCTCCAACAAATGGAGTCGATCGCCATTATGCTTATGCCTTTCAGTGGTTTGCATTAGCATTGGCTGGATTTTTATTTTGGCTCATCAATGGGCTTATGAAATACCGGCGAGAGCTAGCGGTAAATGGAGATAGAGTGTGAGTGATAAAGAATTATTGATCCCAGCTTCGCAAATGGATTCTTCCGCAATTAATGCGCAGACCCGCCGCGGCCGGCTGCAGATGTTATTTCTATTGCTAGCTTGTGCAGCACCTGTCATCGCCTCCTATTTGGCGTATTACGTATTTAAGCCAGAGGGTGGAAAAACTAACTTTGGAACTCTTGTTCAGCCAGTGCAAGATATGAATCCTGCTTGGTTTGATATTCCGTTTAATGGCAAGTGGACATTACTCGTTGCAAGGCCGGCTGGTGAATGCACCATTAAGAACGAATCTTGTCTTGAGGCTTTATTTTTAATGCGTCAGTTACGCATTGCAGTTGGTCGTGAGAGTGGCCGCGTTCAGTTAGTTTGGGTCAATACCGATGGCAAGCCAGTTGATCCTGAAGTATTGTTAGCCTACGATCAGAAGACTGCAGGTTTTCAGATTTTGAGTTTGCCGGCAGATACTCAGTTAAAGGCAGAGTTTGATGCATGGCTGAATCGTGACGGCGCTGGTCAGAAAATTCAGTTGATTGACCCTAGGATTATGAAATTAGCGCGCTCATTAGATGGCGTGATTTCTGGTGAGCATGGCATTGGTATTACCAAATTAGAGTATTTAACTGAGGACG
>NZ_NCJB01000305.1:0-2778 GCF_002282275.1 Polynucleobacter sp. 39-46-10
TTAGTATCTTGGGCTGCTTGTAATACCTCTGTCACATGTCCAGGAACCTTAAGGCCGCGCCACTCTTTTGTAAGCTTACCTGAAGAGTCAAAAAGGAAGGTGCTACGCTCAACACCACGAACTTGTTTGCCATACATGTTTTTCAACTTCATCACACCAAAGAGTTGACAGAGGGTTTCTTCGGTATCAGCCACTAGCTCAAATGGCAGCCCAAGTTTGCTACGGAAGTTATCGTGAGATTTGATGCTATCCCGAGATACGCCAACGATTAAGGTATTGGCTTTAGTGAAGGCGTCAATGTTATCCCGGAATTCACCAGACTCTGCTGTGCAGCCAGGAGTCATATCTTTTGGGTAAAAGTAGATAACCAGCTTTTTGCCTTTGGCTGAGTCTGGAGTAAACGTCAATCCTGATGTTGCTGGGATTGCACACTGGGGCATTGGCTTACCAATTTCTACTGTCATGATGGTCTCTCTAATTTTATGTATTACGTAATGCCAGTTAACTTGATTGCAAAATGAGTTCGCCACTTCGGTTGGGAATTTCTCCCCAAGTGACGGGTTGTACAGCTATTTTATCGAGTTGTTTAGTTGCTTCCCAAGATTGATGCAATTCGCCCATGGTTACTAGATCGTGACCTTGGTTTAACCATCCGGCGAGCAATTGCTCAAAGGCGGGTAGCAGCTTTTGACCTTCTAGCTCCGCATGCAAAGTAAATACCTGATCATTGGGATTGCTTTGGGTGATCTCAAGAAGTCTTTTGACGGCGCCAAACTCGTCTGCATCATCAATGCCAATCAACTCATCAAAGGTGGGTAGGGTAGTTGGGTATTGCACGTGTTTCGCTTTACCGGAGGGCAGGTCAAAGCGATATGGCATCAAATTCGGTTCGGCTCTACCATCGGAAGAGTATTTGATACCCCATTGATCAAGTTGCTCAAAAGCAGCTTCATTCATTTGCCAGCCAGCAGCACCATAGGTGACTGGTGTATGTCTGAAGATTTCTACAAAGCGATCCCAGCTCTTTTGCATCTGCGCTTTAGTCCATTGGGCATCACGATTACGTACTGCGTCTTGCCAGGCCACATGGTCCCAGGTGTGAATTCCAGTTTCATGACCTGCTGCATCAATCGCACGCATTTCAGCGGCGGCTTGTTTGCCAATATCTGGCCCAGGAAGGAGGACGCCGTAGAGCAAAGTCTTAATACCGTAGTGTTCAACAACAGAAGTGCGACTCACCTTCTTTAGAAAGCCCGGCCTAAAGACACGCTTCAGTGCCCAACCAGTATGGTCTGGACCTAGGCTAAATAAAAAAGTAGCTTTAAGGCCAAAGCGTTCAAGTGTGCGCGCTAGATTGGGGACGCCTTCTTTAGTGCCGCGTAGGGTGTCAACATCTACCTTGAGTGCAATCTTAGCCATGAACCTCTGTACTTATTCGTTATCAACCAGGTGACGTGCTTTTTCCACATCTTCACGATAGGCCTCGAAAATATTCTTCAGCGCGTCGCTCATATTGGTAGTCGGCTTCCAACCTAATTCACTCATGGTGTTGTCAATAGCGGGTACACGGTTTTGAACGTCTTGATAGCCTTCACCGTAGTAAGCGCCAGAAGTAGTTTCTACAATCTTCACTTCATTCGCTGTCTTCGCATACTCCGGAATGCTACGAGCAATCTCTAGCATCTGATTGGCGAGTTCACGAATAGAGTGATTGTTCTTGGGGTTGCCGATGTTGTAGATCTTGCCGTTTGCAACGCCATCTTTGTTATCGATGATGCGCATCAAGGCATCAATGCCATCGTCAACATAAGTAAAGGCACGTTTCTGTGCACCACCATCAACCACGTTGATGGATTCACCGCGAACAATGTGACCTAAGAATTGCGTCACTACACGGGAGGAGCCTTCTTTTGGTGTGTAGATACTATCTAGACCTGGGCCAATCCAGTTAAATGGGCGGAAGAGAGTGAAGCGTAGACCTTTCATGCCGTAACCCCAGATCACGCGATCCATCAATTGCTTAGAGCAAGCATAGATCCACCGTGGCTTATTGATTGGACCGTAAACCATATTGGATTTAGCGGGATCAAATTCACCATCTTCACACATGCCATAGACTTCGGATGTAGATGGGAATACCAAATGCTTTTTATATTTAACAGCTGAACGTACGCTTGGTAAGTTAGCCTCGAAGTCGAGTTCAAATACTTTGAGTGGTTGCTGAACATAAGTGGCCGGTGTCGCAATGGCTACTAAAGGCAGAATAACGTCGCATTTACGAATGTGGTACTCAACCCATTCTTTATTGATGGTGATATCGCCCTCAAAGAAATGCATGCGGGGGTGGTTCACTAAATCACCTAGGCGATCGTTTTGCATATCCATGCCATAGACATCCCAATCGGTTGTCTCTAGGATGCGTTTTGAGAGGTGATGACCAATAAAGCCGTTTACGCCAAGAATGAGTACTTTTTTCATCTTTACTGCCTCGTTTTTAATCTAAAGAGTGCTGCTTTTAATTTATTAGCTGTCTGCTGGGAACCAGTCCAGTATCGCTACCGCTCTCTGGTCGCCACAAACGCCGAATACCTGATTATCAACTACTTGGATACCGGGAGCCTGAAGATCTAGTTCCTCTGGGAATGGGCCTATAAGGCTTGTGCGGGCCACAATCCTGCGTTGACCCTCCCAGTCAGTAAAGGCTCCAGGATAAGGGGGTGCAACGGCTCTCACGAGGTTATGGACCTGCTGAGCCGTCTGTTGCCACAGAATTTGGCC
>NZ_NCJB01000306.1:0-2770 GCF_002282275.1 Polynucleobacter sp. 39-46-10
TCGAGCCTGCTTTCAGATGAGAGCGCCAAGAAATTTATTCAAGATCTGCGCGATGACTACGTGCGTATTCGTGAGCAGCATGCTAATAAAAAAGCATCCCCAACGATTTCATTAGAAGCAGCGCGTAAGAATCGTGAATTAATTGATTGGTCTAGTTATGTGCCCGAGAAGCCTAAATTTATTGGGCGTCGAGTTTTCAAGAATTTTTCTTTAAACGATATTGCTAAATATATTGACTGGACACCATTCTTCCAGACTTGGGATTTGGCTGGTAAGTTTCCAGCCATCTTGGATGATGAAATCGTTGGCGTAGAGGCTCGTAAGGTATTTGAGGACGGCCAGGCGCTTCTTGATAAATTAATCAAAGGTCAGTGGTTGCAAGCTGATGCTGTAGTTGCGTTCTATCCGGCAAACACGATAGGTGATGACATTGTCTTGTACAGCGATGAATCTCGCGAGCATCCATTATTTGTTTGGCATAACTTACGCCAGCAGTCTGAGCGGCCTGTAGTCGATGGCGTTCGCCGACCTAATCGTTGCTTGGCAGATTATGTGGCGCCAAAAGATTCCAATGTGGCTGATTACCTCGGCTGCTTTGCTGTTACGACTGGGCACGGTGTTGAGAAAAAAGTGGCTGAGTTTCATGCTAAGCATGATGACTACAGCGCAATCATGTTGCAATCCTTAGCCGATCGTCTAGCAGAGGCATTTGCAGAGTTAATGCACCACCGCGTTCGTACTGATCTGTGGGGATATGCGACCGATGAGATTTTGACAAATGATCAAATGATCAATGAGGAATACCGCGGCATCCGTCCAGCGCCAGGTTACCCAGCCTGTCCTGCGCATGAAGTTAAAAAAGACTTATTGCGAGTGATTGGCTCAGAAGATATTGGTATGACATTGACTGAATCAATGGCTATGAATCCGGCATCTAGTGTCAGTGGTTTTTATCTGGCACATCCAGATGCACGTTATTTCAACGTGGGCAAGCTATCAGCTGATCAAATTGAAGATCTTGCTAAGCGTCGTAATGAGTCTGTTGAAGACATCCGCCGCCAACTGGCCAGTTCAATCGACTAAGTCTACTTTATCCGAGTGAGGTGCAGGGCTTTAAACGCCCCACATTACCGGTTCATCCTTCGCCTTAGACTGCTTCATCAGCTCCAGAAAGGGATAGGCACGCTGCCCAAGCCTATCGGCAAGCTTCGGTTTTTCGGTATTTTCTTGATCAGACATATTGCTTTTAGCCCGATCTTCCAAATCTTTGAGGATGGCCGTTTCTAAGGCGATGATGAGGGCTGGTAGTTGCTCTACCGTCAAAATACCTCTGGGCTCTAATGGGCGGCCCAAAATCTCAAAGATTCGCTGGGTCAGATCAGCCAGCATGATGACGTCAGGACCCGCTTTGGAGCGAAATTGATAGATCATTTCCATAGCTTACCACCTGATAAACTCACTTATCTATGTTGTTAACTAATAAAAATCGTTTAATTGAAATGCTGAGTGCTGCCCTGCTGGGTTTGGCTCAGGAGCGTGGTTTGAGTGACGCCCCGGCGCCCCGCCTGGAACGTCCTAAGGCAGTAGACCATGGCGATGTTGCATGTAATATTGCCCTCCAGCTTTCCAAGGCTTGGAAGCTCAATCCCAGGGAATTAGCGCAAGCACTGGTTGAACGTTTAGAGCAGCAACCCGGCTATGGTGATCTCATTGCTTCTTGTGAAATCGCGGGCCCTGGGTTTATTAACTTTCGATTGAGTAACGCCGCTAAAACTGTGGTGGTGAACGAGGTTCTCACGGCGGGATCCCAGTTTGGTCAGCTAGCTCCAGAAGCTGCTCCGGTTTCCAGGGCCATGATTGAGTTTGTGTCGGCCAATCCTACTGGCCCGCTTCACGTTGGTCATGGTCGTCAAGCTGCGTTAGGAGATGCGCTGGCAAACTTATTGGCAACTCAGGGTATTCAGGTGCATCGCGAGTTTTATTACAACGATGCTGGGGTGCAGATTGCGAATTTAGCGCTCTCAGTGCAGGCTCGCTTGAATGGGCTTAAACCAGGTGATGCTGCTTGGCCAGAAAGTGCTTATAACGGTGAATATATTGCGGAGATTGCTACTGCTTTTAAGGCTTCATCTGAATATAAAGATGATCTTGAAGCCATTCGTCAGTTTGCCGTGGCATATTTGCGCAATGAGCAGGATATCGACTTAAAAACATTTGGTGTGAAGTTTGATTGCTATTACCTAGAGTCTTCTTTGTATACCGATGGTAGTGTTGCAAAAATTGTTGACGAGCTACAGAGTATTGGTAAGACCTATGAGTCTGAGGGCGCACTATGGCTTAGGACAACAGGCGATGGCGATGATAAAGATCGCGTCATGAAAAAGTCTGATGGGAGCTTCACCTACTTTGTGCCGGACGTTGCCTATCACACCAGCAAATGGAATCGTGGCTTTGAAAAAGTGATTAATGTTCAAGGCAGCGATCACCATGGCACGATTGCGCGAGTGCGCTCAGGCTTGCAAGGTGTGGCTCAGAAGCGCGGTTGGGAGATTCCGAAAACCTATCCAGAATATGTGCTTCACAAGATGGTGACAGTGATGCGCCATGGCGAGGAAGTCAAGATTTCTAAGCGTGCAGGTTCTTATGTGACTGTGCGTGACTTGGTTGAGTGGTCCGGTGGTGTTACACCAGAGATGGCTGGCGATGAGCGTGAGCTTGCGCTTCAGCGGGGACGTGATGCAGTACGTTTCTTCCTTATTTCTCGTAAAGC
>NZ_NCJB01000307.1:0-2747 GCF_002282275.1 Polynucleobacter sp. 39-46-10
AATGGCGCAGTGGTAGGCACTTCTAGCTTGCGCCGTGAGTCAGTTCTGAGATCCAAGTTCCCACATTTAGTGATTCAACCTTTGCGTGGAAATTTAGATACCCGTATGGGCAAACTCGATCGTGGTGAGTATCAAGCCATTATTTTGGCTGCTGCCGGTCTCAAGCGACTTGGTTTGGAAAGTCGTATTCGTGCACTGTTACCGATTGATCCATACACCCCAGCTGCTGGACAGGGTGCGCTCGGTATCGAAACTTTGAGCAAGCATCCCAATATTCAAGAGTGGTTAGCCCCGCTGAATGATTTGCCAACCCTTTATGCGGTCACTGCTGAGCGTATGGTGTCGCGTCAACTCGGTGGTTCTTGTGAGGTACCTTTAGCGGCTTATGCCACATGGGATCAAGATCATATGAATATCCGCTCTTTTGTCGCCAGTGTCGATGGCACTGCAAGTTGCTTGGCTAGTGCTCAAGGCGCTGTAAAAAGTGTAGAAGATGCGGAAGCACTTGGACTCTCGGTTGCACGAGATCTGATTGCTCAGGGTGCAGAGCGTTTATTGCCAAACGGTCTACCTAAGTAAAACCCAATGAGCAACAAGACTATTGTCATTACCCGTCCCAGCGGACAGGCACGTCAATTGTCGGAAGCCTTACAAGCAAGTTTAGTAGATAGCGGGTTTACGAAAGACACAGTCCCCCAGATCATTTCTTTGCCACTACTGACAATTGTCCCGAAGGGTGATGATGTTTTAGTAGAGCGGATCACTGCAGCACTCAAGTCTGCAGATCTAGCAATTTTTGTTAGCCCCAATGCAATTGAATGCACGATGCGTTTGCTGGAAAGGTCTTGGCAAGAGGTGTCTGATCGGCCATTGCCAATAGGTGTGATGGGAGGAAGTAGTTTGGCAGCCCTCAACAATCACGGTATTGGTCTTGAGAGCAATGCTACAAAAGTTATTCTTCCTCAAAGCAATGCGCAGTGGGATTCCGAGGGTCTTTGGTCTGAATTGCAGGCCCTGAACTGGGAATGGTCGACCAAGAAAGTCATCATCTTTAAGGGCGAGGGTGGGCGCGACTGGTTGGCTGAAACTTTAAAACAGGCTGGGGCGCAAGTTGAGGCTTTCTCTGTTTATACCCGCGTACCATTAGATCTCAACAGTTCCGCTTGGAATGATGTCCATGAGATGGATTTTGCAAAATCACTTTGGTTGCTTACCTCATCTGAGGCAGTGCGTTATTTGGGTCAAGCAACATTGTCGCTCGATCTCGCATCAGCAATGTGCCCGCATCACAATATTGCTAGTGCAGCAGAACAAATTGGGTTTGGTAAGGTATTTACTTGCGAACCCGGTGACGAGGCTTTAATTGCCGCATCACGAGCTTGGCTATTCGTTTAATTGCTAGGGTAGTTCAGTAGCGCCGGTAGAAATACTTCACTCACCAGGAGTGGACGCCCCTTCAGTTGATAGAGCGTACGTCTTGCCCAACTCACAGAGGGAAGCCCTGGGTATTGCTGGAAACACTTTTTCCATAAGGCGCTTCGTTTATCCAATCGAGTAATTTCACGTAAGGGTTTTTTCTTGGAGTGCATGCGTGTTTTAGCAAACAACACCGCTCCTAAAGGTTTCTTTCCTAAACGTAAAATCTCGTGATTACTGCCACTAGAACTACTGATGGGAATAATGCTGTGAGCCATGACTAGTGGAACACCGTTTACACAAAGTAGCACTTCACGGATACGACAACGTTTGATTTTGAAATGAAAATAGCGACTCTCGTCGCTATTTAGGTTTTGCCGGCAATCTCGCAGAACTACTACCTCTAGTTTTTGTCCAATTGCACGTTCAATTTTTTGGGTTAAAGAACCAGTATCACTTAGCCAGGCCTGCCACTTGCGTGGCGCCTGATGCAATTCACCGGAATCGACTCGATTCCATGCAGAACGGAGGCGACGACGGTGAACCATTTTTAGCTACCGCTAAAGTTTCTGCGTTGACCGCCAGATTTTGGTTTAGCAAAACGTGGACCAGCGGATGGACGTGAATCTCCAGAACGTGCCGGACGTGAGTCAGCAGAACGTGCAGGGCGTGAATCAGCAAAACGATTGCCACCAGCAGGACGTGAATCACCAGATGGACGTGAATCGCCAGAGCGAGATTCGAAATGATTGCCTGAGCGATTACCACCGCCTCCGCCACCAGAACGAGACTCTGAACGGGCGCCAGAACCATAACGGCCACCACCGCCACCAGAACGACCGCCACCGCCGAAGCCGCCACCAGAACGACCACCACCTGGGCGACCACCGCCACCACCAAAGCTAGGCTTAGCTTGTGGCTCAAGGCCGGCAATGACTGAAGCAACGATGTCTTGCTGTGTAAAGCGTTCGATATTACGAATCTTGGCGCGATCACGATGTTCAACCAAAGTGATAGCAACACCATTGCGACCCGCACGACCAGTACGACCGATACGGTGCGTGTAGTCCTCAGGTTTCATTGGCAAGCCAAAGTTAATCACGTGACTAATGCGTGGCACATCAATACCGCGAGCTGCTACGTCAGTCGCAACCAAAATCTTGGTGTGACCCTTACGCAAAGACTCAAGACGGCGCATACGAACAGCTTGAGGCATTGCACCGTGTAAGGCGCTAGCTTCATAACCATTTGCACGTAAGGTGTCAGCAATTTTTTCACTTTCAACTTGAGTGCTTGCAAACACAACTGCTTGATCCAAAGAGGCATCAGCC
>NZ_NCJB01000021.1:0-20506 GCF_002282275.1 Polynucleobacter sp. 39-46-10
TGCTCTAACCAGCTGAGCTACGAGCCTATATAGCCATAGAGTTTATCACCGGCGGCGCACTTGGGTCACCCCTTTGACCTCTTCAAGACTGTTTTGAACCAAACGTAAGGCTTCTGAGTCTTTAATTTCCACGGTCAATAGTATTTGAGCAAGGCCGCGTTTGGCAGATTTACGCAAATCAATCACATGTACACCCTGTCTTGTGAGGATTTCAAATAACTCGCGCATCAGCTCAGGACGGTCTAGACCGGTTACGGCCAAATCAGCAGGAAAGACCCGCTTGGCGTCATTTCCAATCGCTGCTTCGATACCAGACTCATTCCAGGCAGTCTGAATCACCCGCTCAGGCGCTCGGTCCAATAGACCCCTAAAGGTTTTACAAGATCGGCGGTGAATAGATATGCCACGACCCTGAGTCACAAAACCCGCAATGGCATCGGGTGGTACAGGCCTGCAGCACCGAGCCAACTGGGTCAACAATGAATCCACTCCGACTACCAAAACATCACCCGCTTGACCCTGCTTACGGGTACTTTGCTTCAAAATAATTTCTGGAGCTGGTGCGGCCTGCTTGGCTTCTGGCTTTTGCTCTATTTTGACATCTCCAGACTTGCTTCCAGCCTCTTCATCGTCCAACGCATTAAACCAAGCTCTCACTCGCGTGCGTGCACGCTGCGAGCGCAGGTAGTTACGGCTAGGACTGATCCAATCTCGTGAAGGGCCGCCGTGCTTCACAGCAATGATTTCAATGGTCTGGCCATTCTGCAATGGCGTATCTAGTGGAACCATGGCACCATCAACTCGGGCACCGCGACAGCGATGTCCTAGATCGGTATGCACAGCATATGCAAAATCGATTGGTGATGAGCCCTTTTCCAGGGAAATCACTTTTCCTAATGGAGTGAGAACATAAATATGATCATCAATCTCATGATGCTTAAGTTGCTCCCAAGCATCTTCTTTCCAGGAGATAAGCTGCCTTGCCCACGCAATCTGACGCTCATAGGCAACTGCTGCACTATGCGTGCCAGTTTGATGGCTTGGGTTTGAGGTGCTCTGGGCATTAGGTGCGGATTTATTTCTTGGCGGAGTAGCAGCGCCAACATAGGCACCCTCCTTATAGCGCCAATGTGCAGCCAATCCGTACTCAGCCTGTTGATGCATTTCATTGGTGCGCACCTGAATCTCAAATGCAGTTCCATGCTCATCCATCACTACGGTATGCAAAGACTGATAGCCGTTGGGTTTTGGTCGTGCGATGTAGTCATCGAATTCACGCGGCACAGGCTGCCAAACGTTATGCACTATGCCTAAGATGGCATAACAAGATTTAACGTCATCCACCAAAACCCTAAATGCTCTAACGTCATACAGATTTGCAAAGTCAAGTGACTTACCCTGCATCTTTTTCCAAATACTATAGATGTGTTTTGGGCGACCCTGAACCTCACCTTGAATATGCGCTGCAGTTAATTCTTGCTTGAGTTTTCTGACAATCTGCTCAATAAAAGATTCGCGCTCAATACGCTTGCCATCCAACATTTTGGCAATATCTCGGTAGGTCTCGGGAGACAAAACCCGAAATGCTAAGTCTTCCATCTCCCATTTCATCTGCCAGATACCGAGGCGATTTGCGAGAGAGGCGTCAATATTCAAAATTTCCTGCGCCCAAGCTTTTGGCATCTCCATTTTTTCTTGGGTAATCCAGCGCAAGGTTTGCAAACGAGAAGCAAGATAAATCAGGACTACGCGCAAGTCATCACCAAAAGCGAGCAACATTTTTCTGAGCATTTCTTCCTGACCAGATATGCTCAGACCACCATCATTACGTACGAGCTTAGCTTGAGCCTGTCTCAGACCTCGGTAACCAATCAGAAGCCGAGCTGACTCGTCGCCAATGAGCTTGGTCAGTGATTCTTTGCCATGGGTGCGTGCAATATTGTTTGCAGCGGTTAGCGTTGCTTCATCCAGGTGAAGTAACTTCAGGATATTGAATACGCCAGCAGCATGATTTTCAGAAGGCTCACCATACCAACCATCAACAATTTTGATGTTCTCAGATGCATGATTAGCATTTGACATGAGCGACTGAGATCCTTAGCTAAAGAATTCTTTTGCTAAAGCAACTTGCTCTGACTTCACAAAAGCTGGCGCATGGCCTACGCCCGGAATTTCAATACTCCGAATATAAGGGTTGACCTTGCACATCTCAGCTACCGTTTTAGCGGAAAGCAGATCTGATTCACCGCCACGCACGATCAACATCGGAACATGAATTTGTTTGAAGGCATGCCACATCGCCATCTCTCCAGCCTTTGCCATAATAGGATTGACTGATGCAAACGGCACAGAGATATCTGGGTCATAGTGCATTACCCAAAGGCCAGCCTTTTGTACCAGCATGGGTCCGTTATAAATCTCCCACTCTTCTGGCGTATGGCTACCAAACGATGCACAGATCTCATTTAAGCGCTGCAGAGCATCTGCACGATTACTAAAGCTAAAAGGCTGACCAACATAAGAGCCTAAGCGCTTGATCGCTTCAGGCTCAATCCGCGGACCGACATCATTGATCAACATACGACGAATTGGATTCTTGGGCATAGAGGCATAGACCATGCCAATCAGGCCGCCCATGGAGGTTCCAAACCAATCTACCTGCGAGACACCTAAGTGCTTAATCAAGCTTGCCATGTCGGCCACATATTGAGGGACGGCATAGAGCATGGGGTTCTTTAATCGATCAGAATCTCCGCGACCGACCACGTCGGGACAGACGACGTAGTAATCATTACTCATCGCCTGCGCAAGGGTTTTGAAATCACTGCCTCTGCGAGTCAAGCCATGAACGCAAACTAATACATTTGGATTATGAGGATTTCCCCAGGCGTGATAGGCCATGCGATGAGGACCATCAGGGCTAGTACAAGCAACGAAAAAAGTGTCGCCCTGATGAATCACATTGGATTTCTTTATCTCATCATTGAGAAGCTCGTCATGGGTATGCTCATCCACCATACCCGCAACTTCAGGCTGCAGGGTAACGTGATCAATGCCATGTTTATTCAATAGCATCTCGTTAATGCGGGCCATGATTTCTGGCCACTCATTCATGCGCTCGATTTCAATATGGCCAATTAAAGCAGGAAAACTAGGCGTCATTTCCCAAACATGCAAATCGTGTACCGCCAATACACCAGGAACTTTTTTAAGATCACTGCCGACCTGTAAATAATCAATGTGTAACGGCACACCTTCCATCAAGAAGTGATATGACTCGCGCAAAATAGAAATGGTGGACTTCAAAATCAGCAGCGAAACCAGAATAGAAAGAATTGCATCGATCGGCATCCAACCAGTTAGCTGAATAACGATACCGGCAATTAAGGCGGCTATGGACCCCAGCAAGTCGCCCATGACGTGCACCAAGGCGGCGCGAGTATTAACGCTTTTCTTGTCACGTGAAAGCACCCATGCCACGACAACATTCATTAGCAAGCCAATCGCAGCAACAACCGTGACCGTCAAGCCATCCACCTGGTGTGGATCATAAAACCGGCTTACCGCCTCCACCATAATCCACGCCACTAAGGCTAGCATCGCAATACTATTTACAAAGGCGGCTAAGGCCTCTGCACGACCAAACCCAAAAGAATGCTTTGGTGATGGTGGACGTCGAGAAATAATTTGGGCTAATAAAGCCAATCCGAGCGCAGCTGCATCAGTCACCATGTGACCTGCATCCGATATCAACGCCAGTGAATTGGCAAAATACGCTGCCGCTCCCTCAACCCCAGAAAAACCGAGAGTGAGTACTAAAGCGATTAGCAATAGATTCTGATTAGAGGCTTCTTTGGCGTGGGAATGCTTAGCATCACCCTGCTTGTGCGCGTGAAGTGAATGGTCTGCAACGCTCATAAAAGAGCCTCTAGAAATAGAAATGGGGTCATTGACCCCATTATTTCACCATCCGATGAAAAAGGTTAGAAACCCGTTGTATCTACAGGGGCACCGGTCTTGGATAGCACTTCTTCCTTCGTTACACCTGGAGCCAACTCAACCAACTTCAAACCCTTAGGAGTGATGTCGAGCACGCAAAGGTCGGTAATAATGCGGCTAATAACGCCCACACCAGTTAATGGCAAGGTGCACTTGGGCAAGATCTTGATTTCTTCTGTGCCATCTTTCTTCTTGGCAACATGCTCCATTAGAACAACCACATGCTTTACGCCTGCAACCAAATCCATGGCGCCGCCCATACCCTTCACCATCTTGCCTGGAATCATCCAGTTGGCTAAATCACCATACTCGCTCACCTGCATTGCACCCAAAATCGCAATATTGATTTTTCCACCGCGAATCATTCCAAACGAATCCGCAGAAGAAAAGATGGATGAACCAGGCAAAGTGGTGACAGTTTGTTTACCTGCATTAATCAAATCGGCATCAATCGTTTTTTCGGTTGGGAATGGGCCAATACCCAATAAACCATTCTCCGACTGGAGCCATACTTCCATTCCTTCGGGAACGTGATTAGCCACCAAAGTTGGCATACCAATACCTAAATTGACGTAGTAGCCATCTTTTAGCTCTTTAGCAGCACGTGCCGCCATTTCATCTCTATTCCAAGGCATATCGATCTTCCTAAATAACTATTCTGTAAGTGTGTTTAACGAATTTCTCTTAAGCCGCTGATAAGGTGCGTTGCTCAATACGCTTCTCAGGCGTCGTGTTGAGCACCAAGCGATGTACATAGATGCCTGGCGTATGAATTTGATCAGGATCTAATTCACCGTTCTCAACGATCTCTTCCACCTCAGCAACCGTAATCTTGCCAGCCATGGCAACCACTGGATTGAAATTACGTGCGGTGTAGCGATAAACCAAATTACCGGATTTATCAGCCTTCCAAGCTTTTACAAGCGAGATGTCTGAAACGATTGCGCGCTCCATGATGTATCGCTCGCCATCAAATTCTTTTTCCTCTTTGCCTTCAGCAACCAAAGTGCCCACACCAGTTTTGGTATAGAAGGCAGGAATACCGCAACCACCTGCGCGTAACTTTTCTGCCAAGGTTCCTTGCGGAGTAAATTCCAGCTCCAGTTCACCCGCCAAAAATTGACGCTCAAATTCTTTGTTCTCACCCACATAGGATGCGACCATCTTCTTCACTTGCCTTGAGTTCAACAGCAAACCCAAACCAAAGCCATCTACCCCGGCGTTATTGGCAATTGCAGTCAGATTTTGCGCGCCAAGATCCTTGACCGCCTGAATCAGCGCCTCAGGAATACCGCACAAGCCAAAACCGCCAACAGCGAGCTTCTGGCCATCCTTCAAAATATCCCGCAGGGCATCAACAGCCGATGGGTAAGTTTTATTCATAAATTCGTCCTAATATTGCCAAAAAGGGTAAAAAAGTAATAATAACGCCTTAAACCCTTAAGCCCATTAGCAATAGGCACCAACCTGGTTTTTCTAGCTTAGAACTAAACTATAGGCGTGATTTAAGGCTACAGAAACAGCAGAAATACTCAAAATGCTGAAAATCCCTTAAGCACCCTATTTTTAAGTAATGTCGGAGAAATGAAATGACTGCCCAGGAATTGCTCGAACAGTTTGGACCCAGAGAATCCATGGACTATGACCTAGTTATCGTGGGAGGTGGCCCGGCTGGATTATCCGCAGCCATTAAAGCAAAGCAATTGGCCAATGAATCGGGTAAAGAAATTAGCGTCTGTGTTCTTGAAAAAGGCTCTGAGATCGGCGCACATATTCTGTCCGGGGCCGTCATGGATCCCAAGGCCCTTACTGAACTCTTTCCTAACTGGAGAGAGTTAGGCGCTCCACTAGATACCGAAGTCACCCAAGATCAATTTTTATTTCTGACCAAAGAAAATGCATTGCAGGTTCCAAACTGGATGCTGCCCCACTGCTTTAAGAATGAAGGCAACTACATCGTCAGTCTTGCTAATGTGACTCGTTGGCTTGGTCAGCAGGCGGAAAATTTGGGTGTTGAAATTTTTCCAGGCTTTCCTGCAGCAGAAATTCTCTACGACAAGCAAGGCGCAGTTTGTGGCGCCATTACTGGCGCCATGGGATTGGATAAAGAAGGTCAACCTACCGATCAATTTCAACTGGGCATGGAATTGCGCGCTAAGTACACCCTCTTTGCCGAGGGTTCACGCGGACATTTAGGCAAACAACTGATTGCGAAGTTTGCATTAGACAAAGATGCTGACCCCCAAAGTTACGGCATTGGCATCAAAGAATTATGGGAGGTGGAGCCTTCTAAGAGCAAGCCTGGCCTAGTGGTTCATACCGCAGGCTGGCCATTAGAGAGCGATACCTATGGCGGCTCATTCTTATATCACTTGGGTGATAACAAAGTTGCAGTAGGTTTAGTCGTGGGCCTTTCTTACAAGAATCCGTACCTCTCACCTTTTGAAGAATTCCAACGCTATAAGTTGCATCCGAAAATTCGTGAGACTTTTGAAGGTGGTAAGCGCTTAGCCTATGGTGCACGCGCACTCACTGCGGGCGGCCTCAATAGCTTGCCTAAAACTGTATTTCCTGGTGGCGCTTTAATTGGTTGTGATGCCGGCTTCCTCAATGCATCACGCATCAAAGGAAGTCATGCTGCCATTAAGACTGGCATGCTTGCTGCACAAGCAGCCGTTGCAGCACTTGCTGACAATCGTTCTGCCGATGTCTTGGCTGCCTATCCAAGCGCATTTAAAAATAGCTGGCTACATACCGAGCTCAATCAAGCGCGTAACTTTAAGCCTTGGATGTCTAAGGGGCTCTACCTCGGCACTCTCATGGTTGGCATTGAGCAAAAGCTCTTGGGCGGCAATATGCCGTGGACAATTCATTTAAAGCATGCAGATCATGAATGCCTAGAGCCAGCAGCACAGCATCAGCCAATTGATTATCCAAAGCCAGATGGCAAGATTACTTTTGATCGCCTCTCATCCGTATTTATCTCCAATACAAATCATGCTGAGAACCAACCGATTCATCTGACCTTAAAAGATGCATCGGTACCGGTTAACCTGAATCTCAAAACTTACGCAGGACCAGAACAACGCTATTGCCCTGCTGGCGTGTATGAGTATGTAGAAAAAGAGGGGAAACCACAGTTGCAAATCAATTCGCAAAACTGTGTGCATTGCAAAACTTGCGATATCAAAGATCCAAGTCAAAACATTATTTGGATTACCCCTGAAGGTGGCGGTGGCCCGAACTACGGATCGATGTAAAAGGTTTACTCAGATCACTGCATTTATCTAGCTGGGCTGTGGCGAGGACGCATTTTCCCAATCGCCATACCCGCTAGACCACAAGCTAAAGCTGACATCACAAATACATTGCGCGGCTGCGTTGCATCCCATAACCAGCCAGCAACCAAACCGCCCAGCGTACCACCCAAGCCATAGGACACCGTTGCCATCAATGCCTGCCCTCGCGCTTGCAATGGGCCAGTAAACCAGCGTTGCAATAACTTAGTCGCCGCACTGTGGTGTGCACCAAAAGTTGCCGCATGCATCAGCTGCGCCAGAATCAGAACCCAAGTTACAGGGAAAAATGCAATCAAGATAAAGCGAAATACACCAATACCAAAAGCGATTTGCAAAACCACCTCAGCATCTAAACGACTGAGCACTTTGCTCTGAAAATAAAAGAAGATCACTTCAGCAGCAACGCCTAACGCCCAGAACAAACCAATCTGAAATTTGTCGTAGCCTAAATCGGCCAGGTACAGTGAAAAGAATACGTACAAAGCGGCGTGCGCAAAGATCATAAAAAATCCTGATAGCAAGAACCAACGCACATCTGGATTAAATAAAACGATGAGGAGTTCCCCCTTGACCATCTTACGACGCTCCATCTTGGGCTCATGCAAGCGAAAGGTTACTAAAGCCAAGAAGCTGAGGACTACCGCGCCCACAATCGGATAAAGCTCAATGCCTTTACGCTGAAACAACTCACCAGCAAATAAGACCATCACGATAAAACCAATCGATCCCCATAAACGTAAACGGCCATAACGTTTATCAAAAGAATTGTCTTTAAATAAAGCGTGCACCGTCGCGGACTCACCCAATGGCATCAGGCTACTGAGGATGGTGTGGAGTACAAACATCCAGATGAAAAATGCTATGTAGCTGTGGAGAAAAAAGATGCTTAAGAAAGTCACCGCTGCAAGGCACGCACAAAAACGAATGATCCCAATACGATCGGAGAGATAATCAGATAACCAACCCCAAGAGAATGGGCCCACTATGCGGGTAATTTGTAACATGGACATCAAGACTGCGATCTCGATAACACTAAAACCACGATCCAGAAAAAAGAGGCTGGCATATGGAGATACCAAGCCAACATAAGCGAAATATAAAAAGAAAAAGGACCCGAAGGCCCAACGCACTGAAGGTGTCATTTGCTTTTTTGAGCTTTATTTAATCGGTTGCTGAACCAGGTCGTGCAGCCGCTATCGGCGGAACGGTATGCTTTACATCGCCGCACTGAGCGCGATGGCGCAAAGCGTGATCGATCAATACCAAAGCTAGCATAGCTTCTGCAATCGGTGTGGCCCGAATACCAACGCAAGGATCATGACGACCTTTGGTTTGCACGGTAATAGGCTTGCCATCTAAATCAATGGATTCTTTTGGACTGAGGATGCTAGAAGTGGGTTTAATGGCAATCGATACGCGCAAATCTTGACCGCTGCTGATGCCGCCCAAAGTGCCGCCAGCATTATTGCTAGCAAAACCATCTGGATAAAGCTCATCACCATGCTCGCTTCCGCGTTGCGTGACTGACTTAAAGCCTGAGCCGATCTCAACGCCTTTAACGGCATTGATACCCATCATGGCATGCGCAATATCCGCATCCAACTTATCAAATAATGGTTCGCCCAATCCAATTGGAACATTACGCGCCCGCACTTCAATCTTCGCCCCACAGGAATCCCCCGCTTTACGCAGTGAGTCCATATAAGCCTCTAACTGAGGAACGATATCGGCATTTGCAGCAAAGAAAGGATTGCTCTCAATCATCGCCGCATCTTTGAATGGAATTTCAATTTCACCAAGCTGGCTCATGTAGCCATAAAACTCAGTGCCGTATTGTTCTTTGAGCCACTTTTTGGCAATCGCTGCTGCGGCCACTACAGGCGCAGTCAATCGAGCTGAAGATCGCCCGCCACCGCGAGGATCGCGTAAACCATATTTGTAGTGGTAAGCATAATCAGCGTGACCAGGCCTAAATGTTTGTAGGATATTGCCATAATCTTGGCTGCGTTGATCCGTATTCCGAATTAACAAACCAATAGGTGCTCCGGTAGTTTTGCCTTCGTATACGCCGGAGAGGATCTCCACCTTGTCGGCCTCTTGACGTTGAGTCACATAGCGGGAGGTGCCAGGCTTGCGACGATCTAGGTCAATCTGCAAGTCTGCTTCGCACAATGACATGCCTGGAGGGCAGCCATCCACAACAGCGCCAATTGCGGGACCATGGGATTCACCAAAAGTGGTGACGGTAAAGAGAAGACCTAAAGTATTTCCTGACATATTGACATTATGTCATTGCTCAGGGAGCTTAGGCTAGGCCGGGCTAGGGAGCAGCTTTTTCGGCCTCTTCTGGCCAGTCGCGAATATACGCCTTGAGCATGGTATTTTCGAAGTCTTGAGCCTCAACAACGGATTTAGCCACGTCGTAGAAAGAAATCACACCCATCAGCATCTTTTGATCAATCACCGGCAAGTAGCGAGCATGCTCAACCAGCATCATGCGACGCACTTCATCAATCTCGGTTTCCATAGTGCATGTCAGTGGTTTGGAGTTCATCACACTTTGCACCTTGAGGTCATCTAGCTGTCCATGATGCTTAGCCAATGCGGCAATCACCTCGCGGAAAGTCAAGATACCGACTAACTTGTCGTACTCCATCACGACTAATGAGCCAATATCATGCTCACTCATGACTAAGACTGCAGTTTGCAGAGCGGTATCTGGTGCCACTGTAAATAGTGTGCTGCCCTTTACGCGCAATATGTCACTAACTTTCATACAGCCTCCAGCAATGAGTTCTTATGTAAACAATATATTCTTAAGCCCCTAAGGAATCAAGGGTCAGGAAAACTATTTCAGTAACGAATAACCCTTACGAGCCCACTTCGAATGCTCGGGAGATCCGCAACCAAGATAGCACCAGCCAAGGTAATCCACCAGGTTAGGTAAATCCAAATTAGTGCCAATGGGACGATGGCAAAAGCACCATAGACAGTTTTATAAAAGGCGACATTGGTTAAAAATAGACCAAAACCAAACTTCATTAATTCGAAAGTGAGTGCAGCAAAAAAAGCTCCACTCAAAGCATCGCGCCACTGAATATGGGCATAAGGGAGAATCTTATAGGCCACTGAGAATACCGACATCGCCAGCAATACAGGAACCACGGTTGCAAATAAGCCCAGACCAAAACTTAAAGCGTCGGTCCACCCTTCTGCTGCGCTAAACAAAAGACCACTCAAATAGGTTCCAACACCCAATAAGATTGGCCCCAACAAGGTCGCTGCGGAGTAGATTGCTACCTTCTTCAAAACAGGTCGACTTTGAGTCACGCGAAAGATCTGATTAAATGCGTTCTCAATCACTGCTAGCGTCATGATTGTTGTAATAACTAAGCCAAGCAAACCAATCAAGGTAAGACCTTTGGCTTGAGCTGAAAATTGATCGAGATAATTAAATACTTGTTGGTTTAATCCACCAGGCATGTAGGTATCGAGCAGCCAGGACTGAAAAGCATACTTAATCCTCACAACGCTTGGAAGATAGCCAATCAGAATGGAGGCTACCGTCAGCATCGGAATCAAGGACAGCGTAGTTGTAAAAGCCAAACTGGCCGCTACCTGCTTGAGATTATGGCCACGATTGCGCTCCCAAGTCTCCTTTCCAAGAGAGAGCCATAATTGAGGATTCTGAATGAGGCGCATCGCCCATATCATAAGAGATAAGAGATCAATATGAGTCAATCTGACATTTTAGTTTTGTACTATTCGCGCTACGGAGCCACCCGTGACTTGGCTCGCCTGATTGCGGAGGGTATTGAAAGTGTTCCAGGAGCGAATGCCCGACTACGCACTGTTCCAGCCGTCTCCACCGTATGCGAATCTACAGAAGCAGCCGTCCCATCGGATGGTGCCCCCTATGTTGAATATGCAGACCTCAAAGAATGTATTGGTCTAGCCCTAGGATCCCCTACTCGCTTTGGCAATATGGCCGCCCCCATCAAGTACTTTTGGGATGGCAGCTCCTCAGAGTGGATGAATGGCGCACTAGTTGGCAAGCCAGCCTGCGTCTTTACCAGCACCGGCAGCTTGCATGGCGGTCAAGAAAGCACCCTCCTCACCATGATGATTCCCCTGCTGCATCACGGCATGATGATCATGGGCATTCCGTATAGTGAGCCAGATTTGATGAGCACCTCAACTGGTGGCAGTCCTTATGGAGTAACTCACCTTGCCCATGCTGATGGCAGAGCGCCGATTAGTGCCGAAGAACAGCGCCTAGCAATTTCCCAGGGCAAACGTTTAGCGCTCACAGCACTCAAACTCATTTAAGGGTCATTTATGTTCAAAAGCTGGCTCTCCAAAAATCCATACCAACTGATTGCTACTGCAGCTTTTGTTGACCTGTTCATTCTGTGCGTTGCTTGGGAATGGTTTATCTCCCCACTCCGGCCTGGTGGCTCTTGGCTAATCCTGAAGGCCATCCCCCTGCTGTTTGCCATTCCTGGTCTCTGGAAGGGCAATGTCTACACCATGCAATGGGCCTCCATGCTCGTCCTGCTATACATCACCGAAGGATTGGTCCGAATTCTGGAAACTGGGACTAATTTCTGGATGGCCGCCCTGGAAACAGCTGTTGGCACCCTCGCCTTTGTTTGCTTACTGATGTACCTCAAACCCATTAAAGCCCGGGCTAAGGCAGCTAAAAAAGAGTGTGCTGCTGCGGGAATAGAGGGCTAAAGGGCAAAAAGAGGCTAATTTGGCAGGTTTTTGCTAACTTCTTTAAAAAAATTACCTATTCCTGTCATCTCAGTCACATTTCCATGCGTTGTATCTTCATGGAGGTGACAAATATGTCAACAAGACTCAAACGTTGGGCCCGTGCAATTGAACAGATCGACTTGTCTAAAAGGACGCCTGAAGTCGCCGTTGGCTATTTAGATAGCAAATACCGCGATATCGCTTGGCGCTATATCCGCATTTTGGGCTTTGAACGCACCATTAGCTTTATGGCTAGCAATAACTTCCACCCGGAGTAACTCTGCTAAGTCCTTAAGCACCCAATCACCCCAGATGAGGTTTTTATTTGGGGTTTTGTGTTTCTGGGGATCTGAAAACCCAAAAGGCTAGCAATAGAAAAGCTAAGGCAGCACATGAGCCTGAGAATAGAAATGCATAACTAGGATTAAAAGACTCATAAAGCCAGCCAAATATCAGGGACGCGGGCAACAACATCAAACCTGAAACCAGGTTAAACCAGCCAAAAGCTGTTCCTGCCATACCACTCGGAGCTAAGTCTGCTACTAAAGCCTTTTCCACGCCTTCAGTTGCGGCCTTAAATAATCCATATATCCCGAATAGTCCACAGAGCATCCATAAAGAGATTTCAGAAAAGCTCATGGCGATATAGAAAAAGGCAAAAGCACACCAAGCAATCAAAATGAAATGTTTGCGACTAAATCGATCTGAGAGTGCTGATAGCGGTGTTCCGAAAACCGTAGTAATTAATGAGATGGCGGCCCACAGCAGAGGAATCTGCTCCTGAGAAACACCGAGTTCCCTAGCCCTCAGTAACAGGAACATATCAGATGAATTTGCTAGGGCAAAAATTCCAGCTACCAAAATGTAGCGCTTGAAATTCGATGGCAGTCCCTCAAGAGACCATGAGAATGCTGGCACCACCAGTCGCTCACGAGGAGGCTCTTTGAGGAAAAGAGCCAAACTGACCGCAAGAATGCCGGGCACTATCGCCCATAGAAAGATATCCCTTAGTGGAACATGTATTGATAAAAGATAAGCAGCCATCAAGGGCCCAAAAACTGCGCCCGCATTATCCATAGAGCGATGCAGACCGAAAGTCATGCCTCTCTGATTGGGTGCGACACTCTCAGCCAAAAGCGCATCCCGCGGTGAACTCCTCAATCCCCTGCCAAGGCGATCAGTAAAGCGAATGCATAAAACCCATGTCCAAGAGTTTGCAACTGCAATGAGGGGTCTACCAATCGCCGCCAAAAGATAGCCAATCACAATCCAAGGCTTGGTCTTTTTGGTGCGATCTACAATCACACCGGAAACCAATTTAAAGATACTGGAGCTAGCCTCAGCAATCCCCTCAATCAGCCCCAGAGCCTTTGGACCAGCCATTAAAACAGTAGCAAGATACAGCGGCATCAAAGGATAAAGCATCTCACTTGCCGCATCATTCACAAAACTAATGAGACCGATGAGCCACACGGTTCGCGGGAGGGAAAATAAAGTCTTCAACATACCAACTCAATGTAGCATCAAATTAAATATGTTCCCGACTGTCACAATCGCTTGAAACTCATCTGAATAAAACGTAGGATCGACAGGTAGGCTTCAGCCTTTTTATTAAGTTTTAACAAATAGCACTCTCTTCAAAGGAATACATCATGAGTCAAAAAAAATTAGTAAAGCAATTATTGAAAAAATTAGACAAGTTGGAAGCCGATAGAGAGAAGTTGATCGATAAGCTGGCAAAGGCATTAGACAAGCTCGAGAAAAAGACTCCAGCTAAAAAGGTGGCTACAAAGAAAGTTGCCGCAAAGAAAGTAGTCGCCAAGAAAGCTCCAGCAAAGAAGGTTGTTGCGAAAAAGGCTCCAGCTAAAAAGGTGGTGGCCAAAAAGGTTGTTGTGAAAAAAACCACTCCAGCAACAACAGCGTAATAGTAAAACTCCCCGCAAAGGCTGCCCGTGAGTAAATCACTCATTTCTGAAAATACTTACGAGGCAGACCTACGATTACTTCAAATCGAGTTAGTCAAACTCCAACATCACATTATTCAAAAAGGTAAACGCCTCTTAGTGATCTTGGAGGGACGTGACGCCGCAGGAAAAGATGGAAGCATTAAAAGTATTACTGAAAATTTAAGTCCTAGAGATACGAAAGTAGTTGCGCTAGCCGCCCCCTCCTCGCTTGAAGAGCATGAATGGTACTTTCAGAGATACGTTGCACAGCTCCCCTCGGCTGGTGAAACTGTTCTCTTTAATCGAAGCTGGTACAACCGTGCTGGCGTAGAAAAAGTAATGGGCTTTTGCACTGATGATCAATACAAATTGTTCATGGCAACGGTAAATGATTTCGAATCCCTGCTCATAAGATCCAATATTCAAATAGTAAAGTACTACCTAGATATCTCTAAAGAAGAGCAAGCTAAAAGACTGAAAGATCGTGAGAAAGATCCATTAAAGCAATGGAAGATTAGCCCGATCGATCAAAAAGCACAGAAGATGTGGAATGCCTACTCTGAGGCTAGAGACAAAATGCTCAAGCACACCAGTTCAGCGCTGGCGCCATGGACCGTAGTGAGTGCAAATGATAAAAAACTGGCCCACCTGAACATGATTGCCGATTTATTATCCCGGGTTGATTACCCACACAAAGATAAAAAGATTTTGAAAATAGATCCTCAGATTATTTTAAGCTGGCCAGCAGCTTCTAAAAAACTGCCAAAACTATCCAAATAGATTAATTAAACAAAGAATAATTCGGCCTCAGCAAGCAACTCCTGAGGCAGCTCCTCAGGAATATAGTGGCCGCAAGGCACTGCCCTTCCGGAGACATCTTCAGCCACTCTCTTCCAGTCCTCAATTGGTGAAAAGCACTTAGCCACGAGGCCACGCTCTCCCCACAGGACCCGAAACGGCATTTGCAATTTTTTGCCGGCATCTCGATCGGCTCGGTCATGAATTATGTCAATTGAGGCTGAAGCACGATAGTCTTCACACATAGCGTGCATGGATTCTGGGTTACTAGCACCGGCAAGATATTCAGCCCAGGGTAAGGAGTCAAAAATGCCGATGCCCGCATGTCGACCCATATGGTTTCTAAGCCAGAACTCTGGATTGGCGCCAATCAATGTTTCGGGAATCGGGTAAGTCTGAATTAAGAAAAACCAGTGCCAATATCCTCTGGCAAAGTCCATTGTGGTGTTCTCATACATGGTGAGTGTTGGTGAAATATCGAGCACCATCAGACGCTCAACACTTTCAGGAAAATCCATTGCCAGACGATGTGATACTCGCCCACCGCGATCATGACCCAATACAGAAAACTGTTTATGCCCAAGTGCTTGCATCACAGCATGCTGATCTGCAGCCATAGATCTTTTTGAATACGTCGAATGATCCGGAGCACCCGCTGGTTTTGATGATGCACCATAGCCACGGAGATCTGTCACAACAACAGAAAATCGCTTTGCTAACTGAGGGGCGACATGACGCCAAATGGCTTTAGTTTGAGGAAATCCATGTAGCAATAGCAAAGTCGGACCAGAGCCTGCAGTCTGGCAAGAAATATCAATCGGACCATCTGCCGAGGGTACGGTAATGGTGGAATCTTGAAAGCCTTCAATTACGTACGTCATCATCTACCCCAATAAAAAAGAGCCTCAATAGAGGCTCTTCAATTTGACCAACATATTATCTAGCGGCCATTGCCTCGATTTCAGCAACAGTAACATAGCCTTTATTTTGCTGATCAATCCTAGAGAAATGATCATAGATGCGAGGCATACAACCTTTTGCCTCATCCAGACTCAGCTTGCCATCATGGTTAACATCGCATTTAGCAAAACGCTCTTGAATTTCTTTATTACGAGAAGCGTCATCAGCACTTGCGGGACTTACTACAAGTACAAGTGATGTGGCGCCAATAAGACCCAAGTTTCTAATAAGTGATCGCATCAGGCTTCTTATTTAGCTGTAGTGGCTGAAGTGGCTCTAGGGTCTGCAGAGGTTTCCAATGCTACCTTAACCACCTTCTTAGCCATCGCTACAAAGGATTCAACTGAACCGCCACCAGTTCGGAAAGATTCACCCTGAATAGTAACCAAGCCTTCGCCGATCACTTCTTTCGATTGGCTGTCTGTAATTTTGCTTTCCACTAACATGGCTGGAGTTTTAGAATTCACGCCACCTGCATAAGCAGCAGCATTCATTGCCAAACCAATCGGTGTGAAATTCCATGGCTGCAAACTATCTGTGGAACTCTCTGCACCAGTAATGCCAACTGAGATGCGTGCTACGCCAGGGCCAGGCTGATTTACGATCTTAATATTTCCGCGACTGTTCACCGCGCTCACCATTGAATCCTGTAATGCGATCTGCGCTTGACTTATCGCCTCTGGAGAGATTGCCTTGGTAGCATTCTGATTTAAATAAATCGGATCCAAAATCACTGCGGTATAGGTGCCTCGATTTACCCCAGCCTTGCGATATCTCCAAATGCGAGTATCCGCTTCAGATGTAGACATCGGGACTAGTACTGAATAATTCGGTAAAAATCCAGACTTTGGCATTGGCTGACTTGCCAACTTAGGAGTATTGCTACATGCAGCCAATAAAGTAGCTACAGAGATTGCTGCAACTAAAGCGCCTAATTTATTCATTTTTTTGATCCAGTAAGTGATTGATGGCATTAGCCCTAGAGCTAGTTTTATTAGATCATACGCTTCATTGCAAACTTCAATTTATTCCAGATCTATGGTGCGGGACAAGGCATTAAGCTACCTGACTTTTGATGCAGCTGTGGCTTGCACTCAACTAGTGCGCTAGCGGCTTTTGGCCTAGATGTTGCAGTGACTACAGAGGCCTGCGGCTCCGCGGCCTGAGTCACCCTAGGTGAAGCGGCACTTAAGGCAGGCAAGGATTTATAGAATTCTTTATCAGTTCCAGGACATGGCATCAAAGCCCCTGTTTTGGCATTCATGACCGACTTACATTGAGGGTCAGCTTGCAGTCTTGCCTCAAGCTTATCAACGGTACAGGCGCCCAGTATTGCAAGAGTGAAAGATATGGCGGCAAGGCGCAAAGAGAGTGTCATGTTCATGAAATCATTCTAGGCTAAACAGGGACACCTGAATAGTGGCAATATATGGAATCCACTAAACAAGGCGCCAATACAGGAGACTAAGATGAATAAAGAAGCATTTGAAAAAGGACTGAAGACTCGCCGCGAAGTACTGGGGGCAGAATATGTAGACAACTCCATCAAGAATGCCGATGCATTCAACTTGCCGATGCAGGAATTGGTTACTGAGTATTGCTGGAATGAAATTTGGAATCGCCCTGGCCTGGACCGTAGAACGAGAAGCATCATTAACTTATCCATGATCACCGCCTTAAATCGCCCTCATGAGCTCAAGCTTCATGTGAGAGGCGCGATTAACAACGGCCTAAGTAAAGAAGATATTCAGGAAGTATTTTTGCAAGCCGCAATTTACTGTGGAGTACCCGCCGCCATTGATAGCTTTAGATGTGCGAAAGAGGTCTTTACTGAAATGGGGATTTAAAGCAGAAGATAAAGCTGGGTAGAACTACCGACCCCCAATGAGGCAAACAGAATCTCACCAGGCTTTGCCCTAGCTGCAGACACAATATCTTTAATTGATTTATATGGGCCATCTGGCGATGTAACTAAAGCATATGGTGTATCGCCCAAATAACTCACATTTATAGGAGGCTTACTGAATTCGTAATGTAACTTCTTATAAGTCGCAGGGTTAGTCGCAAAGGTAACCGATTGAAAGAGTAATGTTTGCCCATTTGCCTCTGCATTAACAACTGCTGCCGTACCTATTAAGACACCAGCACTAGGCTTGTTTTCAACTACCACTGGTTGCTGCAGACCTTATTCAAATATTTGGCAATGGTTCTAGCTGCTGTTTCAGCCCCCCAATCCAGGAATTAAAGAACTACCAACTTAACTGATCCAGAAGGAAAGGTTTGTGCATTTACATGAGCTAAGCCCATCACCATACAAGCGATAAAACAAAAGATCTGATTCATTATCATCAAACCTGATCTTGTATTGAGTTTCTTAAGATGCCAATACCCTCGATTTCAATTTCACAGGTATCTCCAGGCTTCATAAATACTGGGGGTGTTCTTGCATAACCCACTCCCGCGGGTGTTCCAGTAATTACTACATCGCCAGGCTCCAACGTCATGCACTCAGTAATCAAGACAATAGTCTCTGCAACATCCCATAAAAAATCTTTGGTGTTGGCATTTTGCATAACCGACCCATTGAGGCGAGATTGAATTTGAAGACCATGCGCACCTTTGGGCAACTCATCTGGTGTTACCAACCACGGGCCAAATCCACCAGTCTGATCAAAGTTTTTACCAATAGTCCATTGAGCCGTCTTGCGCTGATAGTCTCGCAAGCTACCGTCATTAAAAATACTATAGCCAGCTACACAATCCAGCGCATTTTCTGTGTTTAAATTACGCGCTCTCTTACCAATAATAAATGCCAACTCTGCTTCGTAATCTAATTTATCTGAAACCTTCGGCCTAATAAGGGGGGCTTGATGCGCAGCAAGTGAACTAGGTCCGCGCATAAAAAAGCTTGGGTACTCAGGTCTCGCATTACCACCCTCCTTTGCATGATCAGCATAATTCAGCCCCATACAAATAATCTTTCCAGGTCGATGAATCAAAATATCAAACTGGATATCAGCGAGATTCCCAATGACCGCATTAGGATTTGAAAGCGCCCTCTCGGCCATCACGAATTCAGGATCCATTGCAATCAAACTACCTAGGTCTGCTGGAATGCTGAAATCTGTTGCACACAAATCAACAAATTCATTTGAGTCTTTTGTGCATAGGGCTCCAATACTTTTTTTATTGCTTGGGTTGTGATAACTAAACAGTCTCATAGCATCTTCCTAAATTACTCTTTCTTAAGCCCTGCAGATTGAACAACTGGCCTCAAGCTAACAAGCTCCTTGGCAATAAATGAGGTTGCTGCAACGCCAGTGATATTGCTAATTGGTTGAATCGATATTGAATTTAATTTCTCGAGTAATTCAGGATTTTTTAAGGCCTTAGTTGTCGCCAAAATTAAAGTATTTGTAATGTCTGGTGATAAACCCTGGGGAGCCGAGACAATATTCCACAAAGCGGCTTGGAAATCTTTTAAACCCGTGACTTCGTTAACAGTTGGCACATCAGGAATCAAGGGAGATCTTTTGGAGGCGGCTATAGCAACAATCCTTAGCTTTCCGGCACGATGTTGATTGATTAATGAGCCCAGTGTATCGACCGTCATATTTACTTGGTTGCCTATCAAGGCGGGAATAGATTGAGCGCTACCTCTAAATGGAATGTGCTGAATATCCAAACCACCTAATTCATACTTCAATCTTTCACCAACAATATGTAAATAAGTTCCCTCTCCAGCTGATCCATACTGCAGTTTTCCTGGATTGATGCGCGCATAGTCAACCAGCTCTTTAAAGCCTCCTTTAGTCGCTGGGCTAACAGCAAATACAATCGGCGCATCACCCACTACTGCAATTTGTGTAAAGTCCTTAATGGAATCATACTGAGGCTTAGCGTTAATGAGGTTGTATAGGACATGAGTTGATGCTGTACCAAATAACAAGGTATATCCATCTGGTGCACTATTTTTCACCTCTATACTTCCAATGGCGCCACTAGCCCCACTTTTGTTATCAACAACTACAGGCTTACCCAGTTGATTCGATAAGACCTGCGCATACTGCCGAGCAAATTGATCCGTCGGGCCGCCCGCAGGAAAAGGAACGACCAATCTGATGGGTTTAAAGGGATAACCGCTTGACTGTTGAGCATGGGCTGAAATAAATCCAGCGCACAAAGTCAAAATTAATAAGGTGAATTTAAATAGTTTCATCATTGAACCTCACAGTTGATTTTCATTCCAGTTATCGGCAGCTGCCGGCGGCTCAGGCACAAAGCCTGCTAATTTAATTGCCTCGATAGCACAAAACTCATCTTTATCTGATGCATCCCCACTAATACCAACAGCACCAATTGCAATGCCCTGCTTATTCACTATTAATACACCCCCGGGCGTTGGAATAAATCTTCCATCCGATGCCGCTGAGAGTGCCGCTTGAAACGTCGGTCGATTTGCCAATCTATCTCGAATTTGCCGAGTGGCCATACCCATACCCAATGAAGCCCAAGCCTTACCAATGGCAATGTCATGTCTCAAAATGCCGCAACCATCCTCCCGCTTAAATGCAACTACATTCCCACCAGAATCTAAAACCACAATTGCTAAAGGCAGCAATCCATTAGCCCCCCTAAGCGTTAAAGCATGAGCGATTATTTGATCCGCATCCCTTAAAGCTAAGCTGGAATAGATTGAAATAAGCTTCTCGGCCATGATTTCTGCCCCCTATTAATATCGATATT
>NZ_NCJB01000308.1:0-2715 GCF_002282275.1 Polynucleobacter sp. 39-46-10
ACCTCGGCAACCTTGCCGATCAATTCCCAATCGTGTCGATTGAGGATGGTATGCATGAGAGTGACTGGGATGGATGGGCTGACATCACTCAAAAATTGGGTAAGAAAATCCAATTAGTTGGGGATGATCTCTTTGTTACCAACACGCGCATTCTTAGAGAGGGCATTGAGAAGGGTATTGCCAACTCCATCCTCATTAAGATTAATCAAATTGGTACATTGACTGAGACCTTTGCTGCAATTGAAATGGCTAAGCGTGCTAATTACACTGCAGTGATTTCTCATCGCTCCGGTGAAACAGAAGACAGCACAATTGCTGATATTGCTGTTGGTACCAATGCTGGCCAGATCAAGACTGGTTCTTTGTCTCGATCTGATCGTATTGCTAAGTACAACCAGTTATTGCGTATTGAAGAAGACTTGGGTGATGTTGCAAGCTACCCAGGAAAATCGGTTTTCTACAATCTCAAGCACTGATCATTGGCTAGCTTTTAGTCTATGCGTATCGCCATCTACTCAATGCTGTTATTGCTGATTGCAATACAGTACCCACTCTGGTTGGGGAAGGGTGGATGGCTCAAGGTTTACGAAATGGAGAGGCAACTCGATTTGCAGAGGGCTAAGAATAGCCTACTCAGCTTGCGCAATGCCAAACTCACTGGTGATGTTAAGGATTTAAAAGAGGGCACTCGGGCAATTGAAGAGCGTGCTCGCGTTGAACATGGCATGATCAAGGAAGGCGAGTTTTTTGTACAAATTTTGCCAACTGAAAAACCCACTACAAATGATGCGGATGGCGTAAAGCCTACAAGTGCTAAACGCTAGTCCTGCATCCTAATGTCCGCTTGATGGCGGTCTTGTTGCGTCTGCTAATAAATCTGTCTTAAAAACTTGTCTGCAATCTACGGCGTCAAAGCGATAGGCTTTAGAGCAAAAATCACACTCGGTCTCTACAGCACCTTGCTCTGCAAGAATGCTTTCAACTTCCTCTTCGCCCAGCATTCTGAGGACATCAGCCACCTTGGCCCGAGAACAACGGCAACCAAAGCGAACAGGGCGAACTGGGAAACTGCGAACACCACTTTCTGTAGACTCTTCTAAAAAGAGACGGCGTAAGATAGTTTCGGGTGAAAGAGTTAGCAATTCTTCATTAGTGATGGTCTCACCAAGAGTCTGAATTCTGGTCCAACCTTCAGCGGCAAGTTGGGGGTCTAGGTGGGCATGACCTCCGGAGTCGGGCAAGCGCTGCAAAAGTAATCCACCGACATGGGTGTCGTTTGAAGCCAACCAAATACGGGTGTCTAGCTGCTCTGAGTTTTGCATGTACAAAGCGATGGCTTCAGCAGCGCTCGTAACAGGCTTAATAACGGTGCCACGATGTTCCTGGAGTGCCACAATGCCTTGATAGGGAGCTTGACCAGGTTGGCGATCAGAAGGGTCAAGAGTAATCACCAGGCGCCCAGTATTGTCAGCATCCAGCAATTCACCTAGTGTGGCGTTGGGCTCAATACTATCTGCCTCTACGGAGAGCTTTACCGTAGCGCGAATAGTCAGATCAGACTTACATTCAACCACGAGAAGCTGAATTGGACCTTTACTCTGAGCTTGAATAATCAAGGTCCCATCAAATTTAAGGCTGGCGCTTAAGAGGGTTGCTGCACCCACGAAGTCACCTAGCATTCGTCTAATAACAGGCGGATCATTCCGACGCTCCAAAACAGCCTGCCAGGCACTGCTTATGGAAACAATTTCCCCGCGGACTGGGGCGCCATCGCACATAAATACAAGTAACTCGTTCATAGGTGAAAGTATCCACTTTTTTCAGAATTGAGTCCTAAATGGCAAATTTATAGGCTGACCTGAGATAATGTCATTTATGCAAATACGTACACGATTCGCCCCTAGTCCAACGGGCTTTATTCACTTGGGCAACCTCCGCAGTGCTTTGTATCCGTGGGCTTTTGCACGCCACAACAAAGGCAACTTTATTTTACGCATTGAGGATACGGATTTAGAGCGCTCCACACAGGAGGCAGTCGATGTCATTATCGAAGGTATGGCGTGGCTTGGCCTGGATCTAGATGAGGGTCCGATTTATCAAATGCAGCGCATTGATCGTTATCGTGAAGTTGTTAAGCAGATGTTAGAGGCTGGGCTTGCCTATCCTTGCTATATGAGCGAAGAAGAGCTCAATAAACTACGCGATCAACAGATGGCTAATAAAGAAAAGCCTCGCTATAACGGTCAATGGCGCCCGGAGCCAGGAAAAATCCTGCCAGCAATACCCGAAGGTATTTTGCCGGTGATTCGCTTTAAGAATCCTATAGGTGGATCCGTTATCTGGGAGGATGCTGTCAAAGGCAAGATCGAAATTAGCAACGATGAGTTAGATGATCTAGTGATAGCCCGACCAGACGGGACGCCGACCTATAACTTCTGCGTTGTTGTAGACGATCTCGATATGAATATCACTCACGTAATTCGTGGTGATGATCACGTCAACAACACACCGCGCCAAATTAATATCATGAAGGCGCTGGGCGGAACGCCGCCAGTATATGCCCATTTGCCGACAGTTCTCAATGACTCTGGTGAAAAAATGAGTAAGCGTAATGGCGCTATGAGTGTGCGTGATTACCAAAAAGCAGGGTATTTGCCTGAAGCCATTCTGAATTACCTCGCAAGGTTAGGGTGGTCTCATGGTGATGCGGAGATC